>NZ_VMMW01000079.1:0-8425 GCF_013277425.1 Streptococcus sp. 79 | reverse complement strand
TGCTTAATTTCATTATAAAGTTTTTAGTTCAAAATAGCAAGTTAAAGGAATAAATAATTCTTTATGGTAATAAACAAAAAAAAGTTAAAAATTACATAAAAATACTTGACTAAATAAAATATATCTGTTAGAATAAAAAAGAAAGGGGTTTCATTGCATGAGAAAAAACGTGGAATTAAAAAATTAGTTACATTTGCATTGCTAGGTGTTTTTATGTTTAGTAATACAATTCCTTACCAACAGTTTATTCAGAAGAATAAACAATTGGAGATTCGAGTGCAATCGCAAAAGAAGTCCAATGGTCTTGATGTTGGGAAGGCTGATTAGTTGATTAAATGATGAAAATACTATTAACTATATAGTATTTCTGTTTTATCTAATTTTTAATTAGAAAGAAGGGATTCCGATGTACTAGGGTATGATTTGTTGATATTTCTAAATGCAGTCATTGTTATTGTTAGATTTTAAGTGAAAGAAATGAGGGCTTTACGATGAAGAAAAGCATAAAAAAAATAATTACAACATCTTTACTTGCACTGACTTTAGCTGGTGCAGGTGGTTCGATTGTTTCAGCTGCAACAGTTTGGTATAAAGGTACTGCAGTTTATTGGGATTATGGTCGTACTGCTGGCCTTTGGAGCTATTCAAATGTTCAGTCTAGTGTTTACGAACACTCAGCAACTGCTAACGGGGCATTCTCAGGCTGGCAATCACCTGGAGTAGAAGCACGTGTTTCTAAATTCATCGGAACTGCTACAGCTGAATGTTACTGGAATTGTAGGTAAGTACCTATGACATACAAAAACATGTTATTAGGTAAAATGAAATACTTAATCCTGTTTTTGATTGCCATCCAGAGTGTCTTACTTGCTCTGGTGGCAATTTTTTTAGCAGGTTTACAGTATCAACAGTCATGGCAGAGTTATAATCATCATTCCGAAACTGTAACAGTTTATCTTCAGAAGTTAACAGAAGAGCAATCACAAGATGTATTTAATTATTTTTTAGAACAGAGTGACTTGTCCATATGGACAAAACGTTCTGAAAGTAGTGATACAGGAGAAGGTCTAAATAGGATTTATATAGACATCCTTGGCAGCTCTGCTGGTTTTTCAGATTTTGAAAGTACGGGTAAAATAGTAGTCTCACAACAACAATTTGCAGATTTATTATCTCATAGTGATAATAGTATGACTATTGGACTTGACAAAGGCTCAAATAATATGCTTTACGAGCTTCCAGATTTATTATTTAGCACACCTGTAGTCATTGAACGATTAGATTATACTTTTCAAAACACTAATACGATCAATGGGATATACCATATCAATGGTCTCCACGATGCTGTCTCAAGAGATAACTTTCTGTTGCATCTTTCAAAGATGTCAGGTATTTCTGTTGAGGATTTGACAAAAGAAAGTTTTGGAAGTAGTACTGATCAGGGAATTTGGGGAATAATACTTGCTATCAGCATCTTAGTAAATGCCTTCATTTTACTGATTCTATTCTTAATCTGTGTTCTTCAATCCTTTAAACATTTCGGAACATTGATTCTTTTAGGATGGGATAGAAAAGAATTATGGTCTGCTTTTTTCAAAAATTCTCTACTATTTTCAATCTACATTATTCCAATTATCTCTTTATGTAGTTGGTTGTTGTCAGGCTGGTCTAGTTTTGGTTTATCATCGTTTATTCTAGTTTTTGCTGGAGTCAGCCTCTCAGTCTTGTTGCTACTATTGATATTCATTATTCCAACGATTATTGTTTATTCGGTTTCTCCATTAGCCGCAATTCATAAACGATTACCAATGAAGCCTTTAATGGTAACCTGCTTGTTATTCTATACCTTGGTAGCTGGTTTGTTAATCGCAGTCAGTTACTCTTTAGATGCTCCAACGAATCAGTTTATTGATAATATGAAAGTATCTAGGGAGTGGAAAAATGTTGAAGATATGTACGTTATCTCCAGCTTTGTTGAGGGAGATGATGTAGGTACATATGCAGGAACTACAAATTCCCTTGAGCGTAGTATGTATAACTTTTACCAGCGTATATCTGAGCTTCCAGGTGTCTATATTGCCCAAGGAAAATTTCTTAATCAGGAGTACCTTGATGCAGTCTATGGGACATACCAACATGTCCCTAAAAAACCATTTTGGTATTTGAAATTCTCCTATAATTACCTGCAAGAGTTAGGTATTCCCCTAAGTGATGAGGAGTTGCTAGAGATGAGGAATGGTACTCGACTTTATCTTCTACCTAACACGCTCAATACAGAAGAACTTGAGGCGATGAAGGCTTATTTACAGGAAAGTGTCACTGTAAAACCGGGAGATTTACAAACTAATTTCACAGAAAATCCGAAATTTATGTTCAAGGTTTACCAACCGTCTCGACCAATATTTACTTGGTCAGATTCCATTTCTTATGGTACAACTAGTGAGAATCCAGTTATTTTTGTCTCAACACCAGAGAATCTATATTTCATGGAGTCGGCAAACTTAGTTGTCAGCGGCTATAATGGTCTTTTGAAGATTCGTGATAGGGAAACAATGGAACAGGTAGTGTCCGTTTTAGAAACAGAATTTCCAGATTTAACGGATAATCGGTTGAGTTTTACAACTGTCAAGAACTTTATCAATGGTCTTCAAAAAGATCTGAGTTATACATTTTATCTTTTCGGCACGATTATAGCGATTATCATCATTACGATGATGGCTATTTTCTGGAGTTTTGTCTTAATGTACCGCTTGTTATTTGAAGAAAAATTGTATGTTCAATACTTTATGGGATTCTCACCATGGAAAAGATATATTGGTGTGGTTTCTCTCATTATTAGTTTTTCTGTGATGGAACTAATCGTTTCTATCTTGGTGGGTTCTAAGTTGGGAATAGTCATGACACTAGCTACATTTGCTTTTCAGATAATGCTTCTTTACTTCAGTTTGTTCCGTAAAGAAGGAGAGAGTATCATACAATCATTTAAGGAGTAATCTCATGTCTAGAATTTCAGTACAAAATGTATCAAAACAATTTGGTTCAAGAGAAATTTTCAAAGACTTAAGCTTTGATATTGAGGAAAATGAATTTGTAGCTTTAGTAGGACCTTCTGGTTCTGGAAAATCGACTATCCTCAATATGATTGGACTATTGGATACTGTTGACAGTGGTAAAATCCTAATCAACGGAAAAGTTTTGCCTAAGGTAAATTCGCAATCAGCAGTTCATTATCGAAGGAATGTCATCAACTATCTTTTTCAATCCAATGCACTCATTTCTACATCTAGTGTGAAAGATAACCTGATGCTTGCCATGACTTTTTCGAATTTCTCTAGACAGGAGAAAGAGCAGAGAATCAAGGAAACGCTAGAATTTGTTGGTCTACAAAATCGGTTAAATAGTAAAGTCAATGAATTATCGGGAGGTGAACAGCAGAGAATTGCGATTGTGAGAGCTATTTTAAAGCCCGGAGATATTGTCCTAGCAGATGAACCAACCGGATCGTTAGATCCTGAAATGTCTCAAAAAGCATTCGATTTGATTCGAACTTTGAGAGATCAATTTGGTAAAACAATTTTGATTGTTACGCATAACATGGAGCAAGCACGGCAATGTGATAGGATCATTTCACTGGAGTAGGTTCTTGTAAATTAACTCAAGCATTATTAGCACTTGATACGGTTACTTCTGAACCCGTTTCAAAAGAAAACTATCTTTATTCCATGTTATTTTGAGAAAGATATTGTGAAAGTCAAATATGATGATAAAGTTGAGTGGAATTTGTTAGAATTTCAAAAATTTAGAGCATTTTTGGCTTAGTAATATGTGTTGAAAGCTCAAAATCTATGGTAAAAAGTAGCTTTGAAAACGTATTGCCTCCAAAGATTTAGTTAAATAATGATTTAACACAAAAAGAAATTATTGAAGTTCTGGAAAGATGTTGTTTCAGTATTGAGAAAAGGTGGGAAAAACTTGCGATTTTCACAGAGAAAGGAAGAAAAAGTATAGAAATATAGTCAAATGGAGATGTTTGATAAAATGCTTTCATAGCTAACCAACTGTTGAAAATTATGAGTGACAAAATCTAAAGTATTTAAGATTGGTTTATAAAATTAGGTCTCTGTCTGTAGAAAGGAACGTGCAGTTAGAAAGGAGGAAAAAATAGGATACTATAATTCAGACTGAGATTTCTAATTAAAATATGTAGTTGCATTTCGCTCATTTTCATAATATTTCATTCAGAGGAGGAATAATATGTTAAAATTTAGAAAAGTAGTTGCATCATCCCTTGCCGTTTTGGCATTTAATTTGGCTCTTCCTGTTTTGGCAGTTTCTCACCGTGGTGGCGAGTGGACCTATGGAGGCCATCATGATCCATATAATTGGGGAGCATTTTCGAATTATTATCATGGTTCACAGTATCACTGGGCCTATGTTGGAAGTAATGAACGTGACAATCAAAAAACAGTTTATGCAGGAGCACGTAGTGCGGCCTATGCGTTTGTTAATACAAATTTTGGGGAGCAAATTACATTTGATGCGGGATGGTAAAGAATAATTGAAGAAGATTCTTTTATCAATAGTTTAGTAAGCTTGTTAGTTTATAGAGGTCAGGGGTATTTCTGCCCTCTGTTTTAGAATAAGGAATGCACTATGAAAAAATTATTTATACTCATATCCAACCTGCTTGCTAGTTTGTTCTTTGTTTGGGTATTTACCATTTGGACTGATACATATGTCTCCTATTATTACCCCAACGTTGTTGTACGTGATTCTTCCCCTGAAACAACTTTTCAGCATGTTTCTACACGCTTGGAAAAACTAGCAGAAGAAACGGATAGCTTTATTGCGATTCAACACCAAGATCCTAACTCAGAAGGTACTCCAGTGTTTTCTTATACGACCTTTGGGAACGGAAAGTTGCCTGATGGGCTTCAGGAAAAAAAACTAGAAGATGCTCAAAGTAGTAGTGTTGAAACAAACTATTTTGTATTCGATGGACACCTAGATATTCACTTGCTAAAGGAGGAGCTAAGTCAACTTGGCTTGACTAAAATGCACCTGACAATTCCATCTAAACTATCTACGTTAATGGCTATCTTTAGTAACGGATTTCAGTTAATCAGTTTATTGATTTTCATCTTAACCTTTGGAGCACTGACTTTAATTAGTCAAATTAGCCAATTACGGTCGTCGGGCATTCGCCTCATTTCAGGAGAGAAACGGTGGTCCATTTTTCTTAGACCAGTTGGTGAGGATTTGAAAGGGATAGCTGTTGGTTTCAGTTTAGCTGGCGTGCTCGCCATTCTTATGCAAAAAATTCTGTCGCTTCCAACGCAATCCCTAATGACCATAGGAGAAGGCTTGCTCAGTTATAATCTCATCTTGTTGTCGATCTCCCTGTTTTTCGCTCAACTCTTCGCAGTTGGGATAAAAAAGATACACCTGATGCAGATTATAAAAGGGCAAGTGCCTGTCAGAGGAATCATTAGTTTGATTTTAATCGGTCAACTATTAGCGATTATTATTGTAACGCTGGGAATAGGGAGTAGCTTAAAGTATTCCCAAGCCTGGCAACAGCATCGGATTGGACAAGAGGTTTGGAGTCAGGAAAGACAACTGATTACCCTATCAATCAGCCGTGAAGGAACGAGTCCTGGTTTTGATGAACAAGCTCAAAGGAAACTCAGAACTTGGTATCAATTGATGGATCTGGCTGTTTCAGAACAAAAGGCTTTCTTATCTAGACACCAGTTAATTGACCGTACTTTGCAAAATGGCATGGCTTCCTCCAAAAACTTGACAACCTCTACAGAATGGCACGATTACAGCCCGAATGGCAATGTCCTTATCGTCACACCGCATTACTTGGAGCGTCAAAACATTCCTGTAGATACAACTATTGAGCAAAAGATGAATCACCTTGATGTAGGGGAGTTTGTCTTATTGCTGCCTGAACACCTCCGTTCAGAGGAAGAACATTATAAATCTGTTTTTGAAGACGACTTAACCAGTCGCATGTCTAGTCAAGATGAACGACAGCAAATGACTGCTACGGTAGGTTATTTGGAATCAGGTCAGGATCGATTTGTGTATAATACAACCCCTATTTCTTACCAGCAGTTTTTGAAAGATCCGATCGTCATTGTTATAACACCCCAATCAACTGGTCCACAGTCCATTTTGTTTTGGATAGACGCAGTACAGAACTACGTTCTCTTTAATCAATTGTCTGATGCCCAGGAGCTTATCCAGAGACAAGGCATTGAAAATTGGGTCTCAGAAATGCAAACAGGTTACCACAACTACATCACATTATTGGATAATATCCAGAGGGAACATTGGGTAATGCTAGCAGGAGCTGTGCTTGGGATTGCAACTTCAATCTTGTTGTTTAACACTATGAATAGGCTCTACTTTGAAGAATTTAGACGTGCCATTTTTATCAAACGCATTGCAGGTCTCAGGTTCTTAGAAATCCATCGCACTTATCTCTTTGCTCAACTGGGTGTGTTTTTACTGGGATTTGTTGCGAGTGTATTTCTTCAGGTAGAGATAGTAGTTGCTTTCTTAGTCTTGTTACTCTTTACTGGTCTATCTCTTTTACAGTTACATGTCCAAATGCAGAAAGAAAACAAGATGTCCATGCTTGTTTTGAAGGGAGGTTAATATGATTGAACTTAAACAGGTGAGTAAATCTTTTGGAGAACGAGAGTTATTTTCGAATCTTTCAATGACATTTAAGGCTGGAAAAGTCTATGCCTTAATTGGTTCAAGTGGTAGCGGAAAAACAACCTTGATGAACATGATTGGGAAATTAGAATCTTATGATGGGACGATTTTTTACCGAGGTAAAGACTTGGCCAATTATAAATCGAGTGATTTTTTCCGTCACGAATTGGGCTACCTCTTCCAGAACTTTGGCTTAATTGAAAACCAAAGTATTGAAGAAAACCTTAAGCTAGGTCTCATTGGTCAAAAGTTGAGTCGGTCGGAACAGCGGTTGAGGCAGAAGCAGGCTTTAGAACAGGTCGGCCTGGCTTATCTTGACCTAGATAAGCGCATCTTTGAGTTATCGGGCGGAGAATCGCAACGGGTTGCCTTGGCAAAAATTATCTTAAAGAATCCACCCTTTATTCTGGCAGATGAGCCAACAGCTTCAATAGACCCAGCAACCTCTCAGTTGATTATGGAGATTTTGCTATCTCTTCGAGATGATAATAGGCTAATCATTATCGCAACACATAATCCGGCAATTTGGGAGATGGCTGATGAAGTGTTCACGATGGATCGTCTGAAATAAAAATCCTTGTTTTTAATTGCACGATGAGTTATCGAAATATTATCATGAATCAATAATTGGAGTTAATTTAGAATTGTACTTTATGAATATTGAGGTAACTTTTTCTTGATAAAGGAAGAAATAGTGGAGAGAAAGTTAGAATGAAAAAATTCGACAATTATATTATTGAGAAGCCTTGCGATTCTAATTCAGATAAACTGCAAAAAATCTTAATAATTGAAAGTTTGGTAGATGATATTTTGCAATTTTCTCTCAGAATCAAAAATAGTGTAGGAGAGATTTTCCTCCTACAACCGTTTCAAAAGAAAACTATCTTTATTCCATGTTATTTTGAGGAAGATATTGTGAAAGTCAAAGATGATGATGAAGTTGAGTGGCATTTGTTAGAATTTCAAAAATTTAGAGCATTTTTGGCTTAGTAATCTGTGTTGAAGGCTCAAAATCTATGGTAAAAAGTAGCTTTGAAAACGTATTGCCTCCAAAGATTTAGTTAAATAATGATTTAACACAAAAAGAAATTATTGAAGTTCTGGAAAGATGTTGTTTCAGTATTGAGAAAAGGTGGGAAAAACTTGCAATTTTCACAGAGAAAGGATTGTTATAAATCTTGCATAGCTCTCTTGCTTCTATATAATAATTTTTGACTTGTTCTTTGCCAAGGAATTGTGTTCCACAATTTCCAACGAGAACGAGCAGGGGAGCTAGTTGGTAACTTGTTTGCCTCTCTTTACAGAGTTCGATAGTCTCAAGAGCTTCTTGGATGGCTTCATTATATTTTTCCTTTGATACTAGGTAGTGAGCGTAATTGTAACGAACTCTGATGTAGCCAAATAAAAACTCTTGATGCTCAAAATTTTTTGTCTGATATAACTCCATCAAATGAGAGTAGTTTGCCTCATATTCTTGTTCACGACCCACTAAGGAATAGAAATTAGATAGAGTATTCAAGGCCTCTAAATAAATCAGAGTATTTGAAGAGACTTTTAATAATATATTTTCCAATGAAGAAATAGCCTCACACTTACTGTCATATTGATAGAAGTCAATAATAGCTTTAATCCATTCAAGGTAAGTTCGGTCTTCTAGTGTTAGAAAAGTACTTTGTTCAATCTCTATTCTATA
>NZ_VMMW01000078.1:0-5130 GCF_013277425.1 Streptococcus sp. 79 | reverse complement strand
AAGAATGTCTTCTTCAACCTTGCTTTTGGCTGGAACTTTGATAACTGTATCCGTGGCTTCTTTTCTATCAACAGTAACCTTTTCGCTAACCTTACCAGTCTCTGGATTAACATCGTAGGTTCTTGTCGTGGTTACATAGCCATCCTCTCCGTCAACCATCTCAATAGAAGCTCCTCGGTCTCTACTTTCATCTTTTTCATAACGGATGACACTTGTAGGAAGGACTTCGCGGTCAACCTTGCTTTTGGCTGGAACTTTGATAACTGTATCCGTGGCTTCTTTTCTATCAACAGTAACCTTTTCGCTAACCTTACCAGTCTCTGGATTAACATCGTAGGTCCTTGTCGTGGTTACATAGCCATCCTCTCCGTCAATCATCTCAATAGAAGCTCCTCGGTCTCTACTCTCATCTTTTTCATAACGGATGACACTTGTAGGAAGGACTTTACGCTCAACCTTGCTTTTGGCTGGAACTTTGATAACTGTGTCTGTCGGTTCTTTTCTGTCTACAGTAACCTTTTCTGTGACCTTACCAGTCTCTGAATCAACATCGTAGGTCCTTGTCGTGGTTACAGTTCCGTCCTCTCCGTCAATTGTAATAGGATTTTCACTACGGTCTTTTGTTTCATCTTTTTCAAAACGAATTCGCGTACTTGAAATTTTCTTGGTTACTACCTTAGGTTTAGTCGCTACTTTTACAATAATATCCCCATTATCAGCTTCATCATACTCTATTCCCTCTTCTTTATCTCTAGTATCATCTCTGACATATTGAATCCCATCAGCAGCATGAACAAAACTTGTATTCAGGATTCCTCCTAAAAATAAAGTTAGCCCGACCATCACAGAACCAAAAATCCTTCCGAGTTTACGTAATGCATAGCGCTTATTGGTATTAAATTTTTCCATTACATCCTCCTTCTAAAAGTTACTACTTAGTATAGCATATTTTCTGGCAAATGTTAAACAATATGTTTCATACATCAAATAAACTTAAAATGATATATTAATTATTGAACTAACACTTTAACTATATCGTAATCAATCTCATATATAAAGGATTGCAGACATCTTATCTAAATACATGCTAATATATTTAGATACAAACATTCCAACTTGATAACTTTCACTCATCTTTCATCATTCCTTATACAACTATGCAGTATAAATAGAATAGTTTTCTCATCAGAATGAGACTATTTTAATATTAGATAATTTGATAGAAAAAACATAAATAAAATTGGTTGAATTTAATTCCCTAACTCGATAGAGGATTCTATTTTAAATTTAACAACAGCTAGGATTACACTATAAAAAGCACATTACCACCTGTTCGGCTGGAGAATCTAGTCGATTAGCTCCCTCTTAGTTACAAGCTTAAAGCGATTTTTTAACTAATACTAAACCAGATTAAAGAAGGAACTAGAACATCTGTCTTGTACTAATCAATATGCTATTTTAAAGTTGCAAATAAACTTAGAATGCCATTTATTATATTTACAATAAATAGTTGACTTCGATAGAAACAGAAAATAGAATTCAACATTCTTCCCTACTTATCTGATAATAAATAAGATCCGCAAGATAGCCTTTTCTCTCTACACCATTAACTATCGTTTGTAGATAGGACATTCCAGCCTTCTCCATGACACGACCTGAAGCTGGGTTGAGACTGGCATATCGAGCTTTGACTTTTTGAAATCCTACTTGAGTAAAACAAAAGTCCAAGACAGCTTTTAAGGCCTCTGTCATAAGACCACGACCCCAATAGTTTTTTCCTAAAATATAGCCAATTTCACAAGAAGAATTGTTCTCATCTATTGCAACGATGCTGATATCTCCTATCACTTGCTCTGGGTTTTCTTTGAGACAAATAGCCCATTTGTAATAGTTGGGATTAGTATAGGAAGCAACCCAGTTACGAATCGAATTTCGAGTCACCACGACATCAGGATGGGGATCCCAGGTAACATAGGTCAGATTCTCAGCGGATGAAGCCCAATTTTGAAACATAGCTTCTGAATCACTCTCCACAAATCTTCTTAAAATCAAACGTTCTGTCTGTAATATTTGCGTACCGATAGCTTTCATGATGCTACCTCACTTCCTTATTTCTATGCTCGTAGTAAAAAGGCTCAACTCAGTAACAGCTAGAAAACGAGTTTGTCTTCTAATTTCTTGACGCAGTCGCTGCCTGGTTTGAAATGCGCTCTAGCAAGCTTTTTCAAACCTAGTCATCGTTGCAGGGGTAAGACGATGAAATCGAACTCTTCGAGTTACCGAATCTGCCTCATTTTCTTATTTCTAAACTCGGGGTTCAAGATCCCCCAGACCTACTCTCACTTTTTTATTTCAAGGTGAGAGGCTGAAAACCTCCACTGGAGGTTTTTCTTGCTTTTTAATTTCAGGGCAAGAAGCTAAAAAGGTTCCCCGAACCTTTTTACTCCCAAAAGTCATCAAATACGGTGATGGGTAGGTGGCGTTTATGTTGGCCTTTGTGCCACCAGTTTTCGATTCTTGCTTGGGCTTCTGGGCTGATTGTTTTGCCTTCTAGGTAGTCATCAATCTCTTTATAAGTGACTCCGAGGGCTACTTCGTCAGCTAGACCGGGTTTGTCTTCTTCTAGGTCTGCTGTTGGGATTTTTTCATAAAGGGCTGGGTCTGCACCAAGTTCCTGCAAGAGTTGTTTTCCTTGACGTTTATTAAGACGGAAAAGGGGTAAAATATCTGCACCACCGTCACCAAACTTGGTAAAGAAACCTGTGATATTTTCCGCGGCGTGGTCTGTCCCAATGACCGCTCCACTATGGGCACCCGCAAGGGCATATTGGGCAATCATACGGCAACGAGCCTTGATATTGCCCTTATTAAAGTCTGAAACAGGACTACCTGTCACTTCAACTGCAACTGTCATCGCATCAGCTGATTCCTTGATATTAACTACAAAGCTGACATCTGGCTGGATAAAGGCTAGGGCTTTTTGAGCGTCTGCTTCATCAGCTTGCACTCCATAGGGCAGGCGGACAGCGATAAATTTGTAGCTGTCGTCTCCCGTTTCTGCTCGCAGTTCTTCCATAGCTAGTTGGGCCAATCGACCTGCCAAGGTTGAGTCTTGTCCTCCAGAAATCCCTAGTACAAAGGTTTTAAGAAAGGGATGTTTTTTCAGGTATCTTTTTAAGAAATCAATGGAACGACGGATTTCTTCCTGGGCATCAATCACTGGTTTGACACCCAGCTCTTGGATAATCGTTTCTTGCAAACTCATTCTTCTTCTCCTTCACCAAGGGCTTCCTTGCGCATCTTATCAATCAAGTCCATCTTGTCTTGCCATACATCACGCGCCAAATCCACTGGATAATGCTGCGGATTGAGCACACGCTTGTACTCATCCCAAAGCTTGTCAAATTCCTTACGAGCATAAGCCTGAATCTCAGTTAAGCTAGGCAGGTTGTAAATCAATTTCCCGTCTTTGAAGATACCCACCAAGAGAGGAACAGCGTCAAAATTACGAACGGTCTTCTTGATGTAGGTATAAGTCGGATGGAACATCTTGATTTCTGTCATACTGGCAACATCTACGCCGTCATAAGTGATGTAATCACCCTCTGACTTGCCTTTTTCACGACTGGTAATGCGCCACACCTGCTTCTTACCTGGCGTAGACACTTTTTCCGCATTATTAGACAGTTTGATAGTATTACGCATCTTACCATTTTCATCTTCAATCGCAACAATCTTATAAACCGCCCCAAGAGCTGGTTGGTCATAGGCTGTAATCAGCTTAGTTCCCACACCCCAGACATCAATCTTGGCCTTTTGCATCTTGAGGTTGAGGATAGTATTTTCATCTAGGTCATTTGAAGCATAAATCTTAGCTTCTGTAAAGCCAGCCTCGTCCAATTGCTGACGGACTTTCTTGGAAATGTAGGCAATATCCCCAGAGTCAATGCGGACACCAAGGAAATTAATCTGGTCACCCAGCTCACGCGCCACCTGAATGGCAGCGGGTACCCCAATTCGAAGTGTGTCATAGGTATCCACAAGAAAGACGCAATTTTTATGGGTCGCAGCATAAGCCTTGAAGGCCTTATAGTCGTTACCATAAACCTGTACCAAGGCATGGGCATGGGTCCCCAAGACAGGAATGTCAAAGAGTTTACCAGCACGCACGTTACTAGTTCCATTGGCACCACCAATCACCGCTGCGCGTGTTCCCCAGATAGCCGCATCCATCTCTTGCGCCCGACGTGTCCCAAACTCCATCAAGGGTTCATCTTCAATTACTGAACGAATACGAGCTGCCTTGGTCGCTACCAAGGTCTGGTAGTTGACGATGTTCAAAAGAGCCGTTTCAACCAATTGACATTGGGCTAGAGGACCTTCCACCTGCACAATCGGTTCATTAGCAAAAACCAAATCCCCTTCTTGGGTAGAACGAACGGTCAACTCCAACTTGAAATTGCGGAGGTAATCCAAGAACGCCCCATGATAACCAAGCGACTCCAAATAGGCAATATCACTATCTGAAAAACGCAAGTCTTCAAGATAATTCACAATTCTTTCCAAACCTGCAAAAACTGCATAGCCATTCTTAAAAGGCTGCTGGCGGAAATACACCTCAAAGACCGCCTTTTTATTGTGAATTCCTTGGTCAAAGTAAACCTGCATCATGTTAATCTGGTACAAGTCCGTGTGCAATGTCAAACTATCATCTGGATACATACTTTTCCTACTTCCTTAGCTAGAAACCCATGAAAATTTTCAAGAACTTTCATGTATTCCAATAAATTAGTACTATTATATCACATTTTAGCTGGATTGAGAAAAGAGTAACAAGCTATTCACCACTCTCCAGTTCATCCATATCTTGTTCAAACTTTTTCTGAGCCCATTCTCCATAGCTCTTAAGACCAAGATTGCCAATAAAGACCCAGGGAAGGTAAATGACATAAGTAATTGCCCAAGCAGACAGGTATTTAACGTTCAAAGGATTGTGCTGATAAATCCCGACTTTATCACTTAATTTTCCGCCGACCTTACTTAATCCCTTGGTACATCTGGATTTTCCGACTATTTTTCAACTTTTTTGTTTGTTGTATATACTTATGTATGCTATAATAGAGTATGGCA
>NZ_VMMW01000077.1:0-7585 GCF_013277425.1 Streptococcus sp. 79 | reverse complement strand
GATTCCTTTTGCCTCATTGCTGGAGGATGCAATCCTGAGTGGACCAATGAATTTCTACGGCAAGTCACACAAGCTTATCCAGATGACTATATGTTACTTGTCATGGATAATGCTATAGGGAATAAATCAAGTACCTTAGAGATTCCAAGTAATATTGAGTTGGCTTTTATCCCACCTTATACACCAGAAATGAACCCTATTGAACAAGTCTGGAAAGAAATTCGAAAACGAGGTTTCAAAAATAAGGCTTTCCAAACATTGGAAGCCGTCATTAATAAGCTTCAAGAAGTTATTCAAGGACTGGAAAAAAGCGTTTTAAAGTCCACTGTCAGCAGACAATGGACAAGGTTGCTTTTTGAAAATGATTGAGTATAAGACTAGAAAAAGGAGAATAACATGATCGATGTAGAAGAAATTCTGAGCAAGATGAACCCCAATCAGAAGATTAATTATGACCGTGTCATGCAGAAGATGGTACAAGTATGAGAGAAAAATGAGCATCGGCCAACCATTCTCATGCATGTTTGCTGCGCCCCTTGCAGTACCTATACCCTAGAATATTTGACCAAGTATGCAGATGTGACCATCTATTTTACAAATTCTAATATCCATCCTAAGGCAGAATACCATAAGCGTGCCTATGTTACTAAGAAATTTGTCAGTGATTTCAATGAGAGGACAGGAGATGTGGTTCAGTACCTAGAGGCTCCCTATGAACCAAATGAATAACGTAAGTTAGTCAGAGGACTGGAAGAAGAGCCTGAAGGTGGCGACCGTTGCAAGGTTTGTTTTGACTACCGACTGGATAAAACAGCGCAAGTGGCTATGGACTTGGGCTTTGACTACTTTGGTTCAGCCTTGACCATCAGTCCTCATAAGAATTCTCAAACCATCAATAGCATCGGAATCGATGTGCAAAAAATTTACACGACCCACTATCTTCCCAACGATTTCAAGAAAAATCAAGGCTACAAACGTTCAGTAGAGATGTGTGAGGAGTATGACATCTATCGTCAATATTATTGTGGCTGCGTCTATGCAGCCCAAGCCCAGAATATTGACCTGGTTCAAGTTAAGAAGGACGCCACAGCATGCTTGTTGGATAAGGATGTTGAGAAAGACTATTCTCATATCAAATTTATAGTAGATTGAAACTAGAATAGTACACCTTTACTTCTAAAACATTGTTAGAAATCGATTTGACTGTCCTTATTTCATTTTACTATACTATTACGAAATTAGATATATAAATGAAAACTTGCCTCAAGGTAGTTTTTTTTGCTAGTAGAAAAGCGATAGACAGAAATTGTTGGACTCTTAAAAAAATGAAGTTTTGCTCAAAAGAGCTTCTTAAATTAAAACGAGCAATTATCAGTTCAAATCTGTTTCAAAAGAAGAACGGATAAATTAATCGATGCTTTGTTTTTGAGTTAGGAAGTTAAGCATGCCAAACTGAGTCGTAGGAATAAATTTCTTTATAGAAATGTGTTACAACTCTGCTATAACGGAATATTCCTTTTTTGCATTTATACAACTTATTTAACACTATCTTTATTCTTGTGATATAATGTCAAATTATAGAGTGGAGGTCGTTTAAAATGATTGATAAAGTAATTGAACAATATAAAAGTCATGATAATCTTGATATTCGAGTAGAATTGCATAAGAAGTATTCAAAAAATAAATTGGGATTTAATAATTGGATATTTTCTAACTACCAAATCACTGATGAAGTAAAGGTTCTAGAATTAGGATGTGGTACAGGAGAACTGTGGAAAAGCAATAGTGATTCTATAGATAAAATGAAGCAGTTGATTGTTACAGATTTTTCTAAAGATATGGTAAAATCAACGAAGTCAGTGATTGGAAATAGAGACAATATCAACTATGAGATAATGGATATTCAAAAGATTTCTTTTGAGAATGAAACCTTTGATATTGTTATTGCTAATATGCTTCTACATCATGTGAATGATATTCCTAGAGCGCTATCTGAAGTGAATAGGGTCTTAAAAACCGAAGGCATTTTTTACTGTGCTACATTTGGTGAAAATGGAGTTGTAAATTATTTGGCAAATTTATTTAAAGATGAGGTTAATCAAGATTTAGAAAATAAAACGTTTACTTTACAAAATGGTAAAAGGTACCTGAGTAGGTGTTTTAACTCTGTCGATACATTACTCTATGATGATGAGTTACAGGTAACTAGTATAGATGACCTAGTTAAATACATCCAATCGTTTAAAGGAATTTCAGAAATAGGTTCACTAGAAGAGGAAATAATACGTAAAAGATTGGAAACTGAGTTTAATAATGGTATGTTGATCATTCCTAAAGAATATGGTATGTTTATCGCTCGAAAAGAAAGTTAAGGGAATGAAAGTGTGAAAAATTACGGAGAAGCTTTTCGATATTTTAGAAAATTAAACGGATATTCTTTAGAGTATGCTGCAGCTGATTCTATATCAAAATCTCAACTTTCTAGATTTGAAAGGGGAGAAAATGAAATTTCTCTTTCAACGTTTTTTGAATTATTATCAAATATCAATGTTTCGATAGAGAATTTTTGTAATTACCTAGAAAATTATAAAAGATCGGAGTTTGATGATTTTTTGGTTAATTTATCTCCAAATTTTTATAGTTTGAATACTAAAGGATTGGAGGAAATAAAAAATGAGCAACAAAAACTTTTTGAGAAGAGTGGGGAAAAAACTCATAAAATAAATACAATTATGGTTCAGGGATTATTAAATCAGATAGATTGTAATCATGTAGTTAGTAGAGATGATCTAAATTTAGTGTATGACTATTTATTCCAGAAGGAACGATGGGAGTCCTATGAGATAACGCTGATTGGTAATTTATATCATCTTTTTGAAATAGATTATATTTACATGGTCGGAAAAGAAATACTAGAGCGTACACATTATTACGAAAAAATCGGCAAGAATAGAAATTTAGTTGTGTCAGCTTGTTTAAATTTTTGGTTCTGTTGCCTTGAAAATTCACATCTAATATATGCAGACTACTTTGAAATGAAATTAAAAAAATTATTAAAAGATGACACAAAAGTTTTTGAAAAATCTACATTCAAATTTGTAGAAGGATATAAAATATATCTGACTGAATCTAAAGAATCTGGAATTAAACAAATGAACAATGTCATAAAATATTTTGAGTTTATTGAATCTAAAAGTATTGCTTTATATTTTCAAAAACGATTAAATGAGCTGGTAGATTAAATAGCATTTTCTCTGTAAAGATATTATTTTTAAAATGTTGTGCTAAATGATTGATGCTATGTGGAAATAAAAAAATACGAAGTTGACCTGTATTTTTTATACTAATCATTTTCGTATTTTTTGTATTAAACGATATAAGTTTGTTGTAAACTTACAAGGAATAAAGACATTAAAAAATAACAGTATATCTATTTGTTTTATATATTTTACGAATTCTGCATAAATCTCTTTCTAGTAAGGTGTTGTAACTCTGCTATAATGGATTTATTCCTTTTTGTTTTTACACAATTTATTTTATACTACCAAAAAAACAAGGTCAGGATTTTGTTCCTGACCTTTGACAACTTTACCGATTCTTTAGTTCTACATAGCGCTTGTACCAAATGTTGACATAGGCTTCTGAGAAAGGACCACGTCCATTGTTAATCCAATCAACAAGAATTTTGACATGTTCTTTTAAAATATAGTCCAAATCATCAGAATAATTCATTTTGCGTTTGTGACGCTCGTACTCTTCAACGTCCAAGAGACGTTTTTCCCCATCTGTAAAAATTTTAACATCCAAATCGTAATCAATATACTTCAGTGCTTCTTCATCCAGATAGTAGGGGCTAGCCATATTGCAATAGTAAGAAGTTCCATTATCACGAATCATGGCAATGATATTAAACCAATATTTCTTGTGAAAGTAAACAATAGCCGGTTCTCGAGTGACCCAACGACGACCATCACTTTCGGTAACAAGTGTATGATCGTTGACACCAATAATGGCGTTTTCTGTTGTTTTTAGTACCATGGTGTCCCGCCAAGTTCGGTGGAGACTCCCATCATGCTTATAACTTTGAATTGTAATAAAGTCGCCTTCTTTTGGAAGCTTCATAACTAACCAACTTTCTACAATTTATAAGTTTATCATTTACTATTGTACCATAAAATTACCTAAAATCTGTGAATTTCACTTGGAAATATTAAAGATATTCTCTAAGAGCGCTTGCTATATCCGAAAAATCGTAGCCCTTTCGTGCTAAAACTTGAGTTAAACGCTGCTTCAGTTCGTATCCTTCATACTTTCGAGCATACTTAGTATATTGCTTATCAAGTTCCTTGAAGATGAGTTCTTGAGTCGTTTCTTGGTCAATTTGGCTATCTAAGTCGTCAAAGGCAATTTTAGCATCAGAATAAGAGAAGCCCTTGTTAGTCAAGCTCTGGATAATCTTATCTTGCAGGGCACGAGCTGGAAGTTTTCCCTCATATTTTTTCAATAGTTTATTAGCTACACGTTGAGCAACTTCAGAAAAATCAAATTCTTTCAAGTTCTCTTCTATAGTAGATTTTGAAATCCCTTTTTGAGCTAGTTTCTGAGTCAGCACATAAGGACCCTTGTCTCCTGACAGTTGATTAGCATTGATGCTAGCATAAGCGTATTGGCTATCATTGATCCACTTATCTTCTTTAAGATTAGCAATGACTTGAGAAACGATGTTTTCATCAATATCGTATTTTTTTAGATATTCTCTGACCTCTTTTTCAGTGCGTGCTTTAAAGGATAAATGGTAGAGAGCCAGATTCTTACCATAAGAAAATTGAGCAAAGTCCTGAATCTCTTTCAATTCCTCTTGGCTTATCACCTTATCTCTCGATAACATAAAACGAACAATTGTGTCTTCGGTGATATAGCATTTGTCGCCATTATCAAGCTCCATCAGATAGAGTCTTTTTTTCTTTTCAAGTTTTGTGATTTTCATAATTTCCTTTCATCTAAATGCTTCGAAAGCTGCAACAAGTCGGAGTTTATCCATATCTACATATTCTCTACCGTAATAGTCGAGAAATAATTCAGCATACGTAGCATCTTGTAGGTTGTAATGAAGGGACCAAATTGCCCAAAAGAGGTCGATATGTCGGTCACTAAAACCAGCCAATCCCAAGTCAATAAAGCAAGAAAAATGCGAGGCATCCTTCAAGATGAAATTTGGCAGGCAGGCATCTCCATGAATAAAAGCATCAGCTTTGAGAAGGTGACCTTTCTCTTGTATTAGTTGGTAAGCTTCTTCACGACTGTGAATATGAAATTGAGGCAGAAGAGTCTTGTTATAAAAAGTCCCCTTCTGATAGTTGTTTAAGGCTTTTTCTTTATAACGCTTCAGATGATTTTCCGACGGAAAAGATTGTGGTTTAAGACTGTGAAGTTTGTTTAATGCTTGAGCTAGGGTTTGACAGAGTTTTTCGGGTTGATTTAAAAAATCGAGAGCATTTCTGCCAATGGCTTCTTTGGTCAGAAGGAAGTCCTTTTTTGCTGATAAATAGGTAATCACTGGAGTTCCCAATCCTTCAGTTTCGAACCAATTTGCAATCTTAGCTTCTTGAGCTAATCTGCCTTTTTGATCTATTTTTAAATAGTAACCTGAATCTATATATAGGACAGTTGCACTTGAATGAGAAGAACTATCAGAGAGATTAGCTCCCTTGATATAGCTTCGTAATTGTTCAGGGAAATCTAGTATACTAAAGCGAGGTGTTTTTGAATTCATGCTTTTATTGTAACATATTCTTAAATATCTTAGAAACTCCATGGTATAATAGACCTATGAATCTAAAAATAAAACAAAAAATACCATTAAAAATCAAGCGCATGGGAATTAATGGTGAGGGAATCGGCTTTTACCAAAAAACATTAGTCTTTGTACCCGGTGCTCTCAAAGGCGAAGATATCTATTGTCAGATTACTTCTATTAAACGTAACTTTGTTGAAGCGAAATTATTAAAGGTCAACAAAAAGTCTAAATTCCGCGTTGTGCCAGCTTGTACTATTTATAATGAGTGCGGAGGCTGCCAAATCATGCACCTGCATTATGATAAGCAGCTGGAGTTCAAGACGGACTTGCTTCATCAAGCGCTGAAAAAATTTGCTCCTGCAGGATATGAAAACTATGAAATTCGTCCAACTATTGGAATGCAGGAACCAAAATATTACCGAGCCAAGTTACAATTTCAGACTCGAAAATTTAAGAATCAGGTCAAGGCGGGCTTATATGCACAAAACTCTCACTATTTAGTAGAGTTGAAAGACTGCCTGGTACAAGATAAGGAAACCCAAGTGATTGCTAATCGCTTAGCAGAATTACTTACTTATCACCAGATTCCAATCACGGATGAGAGAAAAGTTCTAGGTGTCCGTACTATTATGGTCCGACGCGCGAGAAAGACCGGACAGGTTCAGATTATTATTGTTACAAACCGCCAGCTTAATTTAACCCAATTGGTAAAAGAGTTGGTTAAAGATTTCCCAGAAGTTGTGACAGTAGCTGTTAATACAAATACAGCTAAAACCAGTGAGATATATGGTGAAAAGACAGAGATTATCTGGGGGCAAGAGAGTATTCAAGAAGGTGTACTCGATTATGAATTTTCACTATCCCCTCGAGCTTTCTATCAACTAAATCCTGAACAAACAGAAGTCCTTTATAGCGAGGCAGTAAAAGCGCTGGATGTTAGTAAAGAAGACCATTTGATTGACGCTTATTGTGGAGTTGGAACAATTGGTTTTGCCTTTGCAAAGAAAGTAAAAACACTCAGAGGTATGGATATTATTCCAGAAGCTATTGAAGATGCCAAGCGAAATGCTAAAAGAATGGGATTTGACAATACTCATTATGAAGCTGGAACGGCAGAAGAGATTATTCCTCGTTGGTACAAGGAAGGCTACCGAGCAGATGCTTTGATTGTTGACCCACCACGTACAGGTCTGGATGATAAGTTATTAGATACTATTCTTACTTATGTACCAGAAAAAATGGTCTATATTTCTTGTAATGTTTCGACCTTGGCTCGTGATTTGGTACGCTTAGTAGAAGTCTATGATCTTCATTATATCCAGTCGGTCGATATGTTCCCACATACAGCTCGAACGGAAGCAGTTGTAAAATTAATTAAAAAATTTTAAAAAAGTAGTGTCAATCGAAAGTGATGATGCCCCAAAAAATGGTGAGATTGAGGGCAATTATTTTGCTTTCATTAGCCTCACAGCTCCAAGCCTCTTATCAAATGAAATGCTTGTCTTAGACTCCTTACTTTCTCTCTCCTAAATGTAAGGGATAGAGTGATTTCCTTTAAGGAACAGCTTCCCATTTAGCGAGAAATAGATTATACTTGTAGCTGAGGAGAATGAAGCTCCTCACTAGTAAACTCTTCATAATCCTTTTTATTTTTCTGAAGATATTGTTTGAAAGATGTGAGTTTCCACGGATGGGTTTGTGGAGGGATATACTTGCGTCTTTCTTTTTTTGTTCTGGTTCTGATTCAAAGTTTTTCGAATAGAGTTCATGAACTAGTAGCTCCTTTGT
>NZ_VMMW01000076.1:0-22302 GCF_013277425.1 Streptococcus sp. 79 | reverse complement strand
TGATTTCCCTTCCTTTTTCCATCGTTCGATTAAGCGACGGTTATCGATTGTCAAATGTTTGGCTTTTGTAGTATAATGGTTTTGCATCTCTGTGCCTTTCTTGTGTTTGTGGTTGAACAACAAGTATAACTCAGAGGTGTTTTCTTATGCCTAGAAGAGCTTTCATTTTAATGTGATAATCGGACAAGGAGACTACTATTTCTTCAAAAAATATGTCAAAAATACTTGACACTTTATATTTAAAAGAATATAATATAGTCAAATATATACGACATAAATCAGAAAGGAGACCAGATGAATCGTGTGAAAGAATTTCGCAAGGAACTGGGCATTTCCCAGCTAGAACTAGCCAAGGATATCGGTGTCTCGAGACAGACCATCAATATGATTGAAAACGACAAGTACAATCCAACCTTGGAACTCTGTCTCAATCTCGCCCGCAGCCTCCAAACTGACCTCAACAGTCTCTTTTGGGAGGATAATTTTTAAAAAAGGAGCAAACTTATGAAAAAAGAAACCTTCACGGAAAAACTGATCAAACGCATTTATGGCATTTCAGGACCACTTGATGAACACAAACGACGTGAGGCTGATCGTATCGGCAATCAAGTCTTTATCATCCTCTTTTATCTGATGACATTTGGAAATCTCATCCCCTTTGTCCTCGCTTATAAATACCCACAAATTGTCGCTATCGGCTATCCTCTTGTGGTATTCGGCATTTCGATGATTTCTGCTCTCTATGTGCTCTCCCAAACCAAAAAAACAGGGATTACAGCTATTGATCCAGATATGCTGAGCGAGAAAGAAAGCAAGCAACTACACTACCCTGGTCTGAAAGCAGGTCTACTCTATGGATTAATGAGTTTTTTTACAACCCCTCTTCTCCATATACTGCTAGGTGAGAGTCAGGACTATCTTCAGTCACTTCTTGCTTTTAAAAATATTTTTTCTAGTATTCTCCAGTCTTTCTTCTTCGGAGTGATTATACAAATTATCATCTCCCGTCGCATTGCAAAAACTAAGAAAGATCAAGATGAGGATTAGGAGGAAACTCATGAAAAAAGAAAAGAAACAGTTACGTTATCCTGGTCTGAAAGCAGGTTCGATTTATGGAACAGTGATATTTTTTATAATTCCACTCATTGATACCCTAACAAGTGAAAATCCAAATTTTATCAGTTCTCTTCTAAATACAAAACATATTTTTAAAACTATACTGGGAGCTTTCTTTTTCGGAGTGATGATACATATTGTCGACTCACTTCGCATTGCAAAAGCTAAAAAAGACCAGGATTAAGAGGTGACTTATGAAATCACTAGTAACTTTACTTACCTATCATCTTTTGTTCAGTTCTCTGCTCATCTTCATCATCATTTCAGGGGACTTACCAATCAGAGAGATATTCCTCCTTCTAGTCTTTATTCCAGCCCTCAACAAAGGACTGACTTATCTAAAGATTGACTCCCCAAAAACGCGCATACTCAACTTAGCACTATGCTTTATGATTCTATCTTTGCCACAACTGATGCTCGTCTCAGGCAATTGGAAATATTATTTACTGCTGACTATCGCTAGCATTTCTTCTATCACTTATCTTTATTATCTCTATCAATTCGTAAAAGAAAGTCAGTAAAACTGCTCATTTAGGAGGTTATTAGCATGAACAAAGAAGACTTCACCACTCGCCTACTTCGAAATTTCTTTCATATCCAAGGGCCTTTTGATGAATGCCGTCAAGAGGTTATCTACAAGGCTTGCGCCCGTTCCATGATCCAAATCTTTTACTCTTCCTTCATTCTCTTCCTATTCTATATTTTGTTCGGAAGCTTTATCGAAATTGTTCGAAATGTTATACCCTACATCTATTTTGGACTCATTTTTTTCATTACCTTAAAAACTCAGAGAGCCGTCAAAGAACTCCAGCTGGAAAAAGATGACAAGTCAGAAATCATCCTCAAAACCTACAGCAAAGCCCAAATCAAATTCCGAAGTTGGATTGTGTTTATCGGTATTCAGATTGGCCTCTTTACCTTACTCATCTTTCATAAAGTCTTCGTTCAGCAGATGTCCCTTTCAGATTTTGTGAAATTGCTCGTGCAATTCGATAAAAGTGTTCCTTTCCTAATGTATGGACTGATTATCGGTAGCATTTTTGGAACCCTGACCTACGGCTTTCTATCCCTACAGGAGGAGAAAACTCCTAAAAATACCAAACAGAAGGAGAAAAGCAAGCAATGACTTCACTATACGATTTTTCAGTCTTGAACCAAGACAATCAAGAAACTCCACTAGATGCCTATCGTGGGAAAGTTCTCTTGGTTGTCAACACTGCTACTGGATGTGGTTTAACGCCCCAGTACCAGGGACTTCAAGAACTCTATGACCGCTATCAAGAACAAGGTTTTGAAATCTTAGACTTCCCTTGTAATCAGTTTATGGGACAAGCACCCGGCAGCTCAGAGGAAATCAACAGCTTCTGTAGCCTAAACTATCAAACCACCTTCCCACGTTTTGCCAAGATTAAGGTCAACGGCAAGGAGACAGACCCTCTCTATGTTTGGTTAACAGACCAAAAATCTGGCCCACTAGGAAAACGAATCGAATGGAATTTCGCTAAGTTTCTCATCGGTCGTGATGGGCAGGTCTTTGAGCGCTTTTCTTCAAAAACAGACCCCAAACAAATTGAAGAGGCGATACAAAAATTACTATAATTCACAATCTCACTATGATTAGGTTTCTTTTAGCCTGATGAATAGTGAGATTTTTTGATGGGCTTTGACTTAAATAGAAAAACACCTCATGATATGAAACATGAAGTGTTGTAAAGTCTATGTTGTAGCTACTTATTTCACATTTTCAATGTGACCAATGATAACAAATGCCATACCGAATCTTCATATACACTAAACAAATGACTTTCTAATTATCTCAATTAGTTTTCGCTAGTAAATATCATTTCCAACAAACGCCCTCTCAATTCCTTATCCTGATGATGCAAGATATTCATTAACTCATGAGAATTTTTGGCAGTGATGAATTGATTTAATAATCTATCTTTTAATTCATATGGAAGAGAAGCTGTCTTTAGTAGTCTAAAAACTTCATCATTTAGGGATGTCCTTTTATGATCTTTCCATTCGAATTTAGCTGTATCATTCTTATTTGGCAATTCAATTATAGACACATTCGTTCCTTTAAAATGAATTCTATGTTTTCTATTGCTTGGAACGATACTAGAATCTCCTTGTAATGCCAACTCTACCATCCCCATTTCCCAGTCGATTGATAATCTTGTTTTATATCTTTGACCATTTTGATCTTCAATCATTTCAAAAGAATGTTGTTCGCCTGGGAATACATACCAATCTACAACTTCAGGTAACTCAACACCCATATCTATCTCAGAACCAACCAAGGGAATGATTGCACCACTTTTTGCAAACACAGGTATAGTCGAAATGTCTCTATAAACACTTAACTTCACACCACCTGTGTACTTTTTCTCTGAAAAGAAGTCATACCATTCACCTTCAGGGAACCATATATCCACTTTTGCAGATTGGAATGCCAAATCCATCTTTTCTACAATGGGAGCCACCATCAGTTCTGTTCCAAAAAAGTATTGATGTGGAACATTATAGCTCTCATCATTCTCTGGGTAGAAATAATACATTGGGCTAATTAATGTGGCACCTTCCTCATGTGTCTTTACATTCATAGTGTATAGATAGGGAATCATCTGATGTCTCAAACGAAGGTATTTCTTCATAATCTTAGATGTTGTTTCTGAAAAAAACCAAGGTTCTTTACTATTAAAAGGACTTCTAGAACTATGTAATCGAGTTATCGGACTAAAAACGCCAAACTGTAGCCATCTAGTTTGTAGCTCTTCGTCATAATCCCCCAGCATGTGTCCACCGATATCATGACTCCACCAACTATAACCGATATTAGATGCTGTCGCTGTAAAATAAGGTTGAAATCTTAAGGAATTCCAACTAATAATAGTATCCCCTGAAAAACCAACAGGGTAGCGGTGACTACCAGGACCTGCATATCTTGATAAAATCAAACCACCTTCTGCATTTTTACAACTATCCTGATAGTGATAATGGTTTAAAAGCCATAGTGGATCCAATATGCCTTGAGTCCCTTGTTGCCAGTCAATCCACCAAAAATCTACTCCCTGCTTTTCTAGCTCATAATGAACATCTTTAAAGTAGGATTCCCTAAAAGATGGATTAAAAAAATCAAAAATAGCAGGTTCTTCTAGTTCTACATTTAACCCCAATCGTTTGGCGACTCGAGGATAAGCTTCTTCATAAGCCCGTATACCATCAGCAGGATGGACATTTAAGGAGAGTTTTAACTTTCTATCATGAAGTTGTTGCAATAACTGTTCTGGATTTGGTATTAAGTTTCTATTCCAACTATATCCTGTCCAGCCACTTCCAAAACGAGCTGGAATGTCAGTTATATGCCAATCCATATCTAACACACCGATAGATAATGGAATTTTCTCTGTTTCAAATCTATCTATTAAATCCAAGTATTCATCCGACGTATAAGGCCAATACCTACTCCACCAATTCCCTAAAGCATATCTTGGCAACAAGGGTGTTGAACCAGTCAAATGGTAAAAGTCTCTGATTGCTCCTCTATAATCATGCCCATAGGCAAAGAAATAGAGGTCAATTTGATTTTCTCTCTCAATATAACCAGACTGTTCATCCCAAATAAATCCTTGAGAATCATCCAATAAGGCTATACCATTTCGGCTAATAATTCCATCTTCTAACGAGATTGCTCCATCTGCCTTATCCAGAGTCCGAGCTGTTCCTTTTAACGTTTCAATAGATTCACCAAAATACCAGCGACTACCATATACGGCAAAATTTCCTTTTAATTCTATAAATAAATTTTCGGCGTTAAATTCTCCTTTATTAAAGTGCAGATGAAAATAGTCCGTCATAATATCTAGTACGTTTGATGTCTCTATATAATTTAACGAAACTTGGCCAAAATCTCTATTATAGATAAGTTGTGTCGTTCTATCCTCAAAACTTCCAGTTTGAGAGTATTCTAACCTTACTAACTTGTCTGTTAATACAGAGATTCGATAAAACTCTCCCTTAAAAATTTTCAATTTGTTTTCCTCCTTTTAGTAAATTTCTTTACCTTATCAAACATTTTATTTGTTATCGTTACATTCATCAATCCGCAAAAAGCAAATCCTCCAAATGTAAATACGTAAATAGCTGTTAAAACTCGTTCTGGACTACTAAAACTCATATACAGTACAGAAATATTAAATAAAACCAACATGATAGCTTGTATTGGATTTAACATACAAATTAATACGCTATTTACAATACTATTTTTTAGATTATCTTTAAATAGACCAATATAGGGAAAAATAACACTCATCAAAAGTATTATAACAAATAAAAAGGGCAACACTAACAATAAACTATACTCTGAAAATAAACTTGAATAGCCCCAAAGACAATAGTTCACATATAAAAGTAATTCTATTAGGAGGATAAACAACCAAATAAAAGTTGACTGTTTAAAATTTTGTCTAAAGATCCGAAAATAATGATAAGCAATATCGGTATCTTTACCTTTTAAAATACGATACCACATTGTCGTAAGAGAAGTTAATGATGCCCCAATTGTAACTATTGGAATACAACTAACAATAAATAGAGTATTTAAAATAATTAAATCTGTCAAAAAAGTTAAAATTCTAACCACTTTTCCATCTAATGAAAATAATTTTTGCATAATATATTCTCCATAAAATCAATCGTCTTAACTCTATATTTTAGAATGTCAGTTGTACAAAATATTACCTAAATTATTTAAAAAACATTTCCAAATTTCTTTAAAAATTAGAATAAAGGAAGCGAGATAATTTGATGTTATCAGTCTCGCTTCCTGTAATTAGCTAGTCCCTTGTTTATACAACCAAGAGTTCATATAAAGTATTACTCTTTTACTTCTTTTTGGTAACGATTATATGCTTCCTGTTGAATCTTCATAAATTCGTCCAATCCCATATTCTTAAGAGTTTCTTTGTATGAGTCCCATTCTTTTTCTATGCCACCTTCAACTACCCATTTAGATGCTTGTTGTTTGACATAAGATTCAATACTAACATAGATTGATGATAATTTGTTAAGCTCTTCTTGTGAATAAATCACATTAGGGTAAGCTGGCAACGCAAATTGTTTCAAATCTTGGTCCATCTTCAATTTCAATCCATCACCTTGTGTTTGATCGATTTCTACGCGACTATTGATATCATCGCTTACGTATTTAGGACCAAAATCTCGAAGTGAATTAATCCATGCCCATTCATCAGCTGATTTACCATCTTTAGGAGGTAACACTTTAAACTTATCACCATTCTTTTCAGTAGCTATTCCAAATGATCCATAGAAATTCTGAATACTTGCTTCATCTGTATATAATTTATCCAACCATTTCAATAATTTAGCAGGGTTTTTACTCTTATTTGTAATCAAAATTTCATTGCGACCATAGTTATAATGATCTGGATCAGAAAAGACATATTGTTTTCCATCCATACCTTTTAAAGCAGGTAGGGCAATATACTCACTTGAATGTAAGCCAAACGTTGCATCTGCTGTCCAACCACTAGAAACACCTACTCTAGATACTCCCTTATCCATACGTTTCGCAACACTCATAGAGGTATCTTCTGTAAAGATTTCCGGATCAATCAAACCTTTTTTATAAGATTCGTGCATTGCTGCAATCCCTTGTTTATAACTTTCTTCTGTACGAAGGTAGACTGGTTTTCCATCTTTTACAGACATTTCATATGTATTATCTGCCCCTAAACGATTATTGAACGGAAGAATATATGAGAATGTTGGATCAAAGTTTCCTGCTCCGAATGGAATTTCATCAGAAGCGTCTCCATTTCCGTTCGCATCTTTATCCTTAAATTCTTGTAGTACTTTTACTAAATCATCATAAGTTTCTGGAACCTTTAATCCTAAATTATCCAGCCACTTTTTATTAATAAATAGCTGATTAGCTACCGTAGGGCGCATCGGTAATTTTTTAGGCAGGCTGTAGATATGACCATCTGGTGAAGTAATCATCGCTTTAATCTTAGGTTCTTTCTCCATAGCCTTAGTTAAATTAGGCATGTTTTCCTTGATTAAATCTTCCAATGGAATAAACAAAGATTGGTTCTGAGCAATTTCTGAATCTGTAAAAGCATTTGAACCTAAAAATGCATCTGGTAAATCTCCGCTAGCAACCAAAACAGATTTCTTATCTGCCCAATCTGCAGCTACAAGTGTATCCCATTTAACATCAATACCTGCTTCCTTGGCAGAATCTGTTAGAAAACCTTTATGATAATCTTCCCCCCAGTCAGACCAACGAACAGTTGTGATTTTATAAGAATCTTCTCCAGGCTTATCGTCCTTATTCGCATTATTGGAATTTGCACAGGCTGTTAAGCCAGCAAGTGTAACCGTTCCTAAGAACAAATATGTAAATGATTTATTTTTCATGTTTTTCTCCTATTCTTTCAAGGCGCCAATCATTACACCTTGATTAAAATATTTTTGAACAAAGGGATATAGCAACATTATCGGAGCGGTTGAAATAACAATTGCTGCATATTTCATCATATCGGCTTTGATACGAAGATCTGATGCCACTTCTCCTGTTGCTTGCGATTGTAACATTTGATTACTAATTAGTAAACGTCGTAAAATTAATTGCAATGGCTGTAAATTTTCATTCGTTAAATAAATTAAAGCATTAAACCACGAATTCCAAATACCAACTGCAGTCCAAAGTCCAATAACTGCTATAATAGCTTTTGATAACGGAACAACTATTTTAATAAAATAACGAATTGTACCACAGCCATCAATTTGCGCAGCCTCCCACATCCCGTCTGGAATACTATTATTAAAGAAAGTTCTAGCAACAATAATATTGTATGATGAAACCGCAAAAGGTACTACCATTACCCAAAATGTATCAATCAAGCCTACATTCTTTACTGTTAAGTAGGTAGGAATCAAGCCACCTGATACAAACATAGGGATTATGTATAGAATACTCATCCACTTTCTACCAACTAATTCTTTTCGAGATAAAGCATAACCAGCTGGAATATTGACTACTAAAGCAACTAAGGTACCAACAACAGTATATAAAATGGTATTTAGATAGCTACGTAAAAATAAAGGTTGTTGAATAAGACGTAAATATCCATCTAATTTCCATTCTCTAGGAATAAACCATACCTTTCCATTTGCAACATCTGAAGGATTACTAAAAGATGCAATCACTACAAACCATAACGGATAAACAATTAACAAGATAAGGAAAATTGCTAAACCATAGGTAACTATATCAAATAATAATTCAGAGTTTGTTTTTCTTGATTTATGAAACCATCTCACTTTAAGCACTCCTTCCTTTAAAAAAGACCCGTTCTAGTATATCTTTTTGAGAACCAGTTAACAGATAACAAAATTATTAGATTGACTACGGTGTTAAATAACCCTATAGCTGTCGAATAACTATACTGAAAATTCACCATACCAACTTTATAAACATAGGTCGAAATTATCTCACTTCCTGCTAAATTAAGTGGATTCTGTAGTAGTAACACTTTCTCAAAACCTACACTTAATAAACTACCTGCTCTTAATATTAATAAAATCATAGCAGTCGGCAAAAGCAATGGTAATTCTATATGCCGAATTTTTTGTAACCTAGAAGCACCATCCATAGTTGCAGCCTCATAATATGTAGGATCAATTGCAGAAAGCGCCGCTAGATAAATAATACTATCCCAACCAATATGTTGCCATACATCACTCCAAACATAAACACCTGCAAAATGACTAGGTTTTGATAAAAAATCTGGAATAGTGATTCCAATAGACTTAAATACATTCGCTAACAAACCACTAGTAGGAGATAAAAATAAGATGATCATCCCACACATAACCATTGTAGAGATAAAATGAGGTAAGTAAGTTGTCACTTGAAATATTTTTCTAAATTTCCCAACTCTTAACTGATTACTAATGATAGCTAGTATAATAGGTAAGGGGAATCCTACTACAATACTATAAAGTGAAATTTTTAATGTATTGAACATAGTTGTCCCGAATTGGAATGATGAGAAAAATTGAGTAAAGTACTTAAATCCTACCCACTGACTAGCAAAGATACCATTGGCTGGTGAATAGTCTTTAAATGCAATAATTAGTCCCAACATGGGAATATAGGAAAATAAAATTAATAGCAATATTGAAGGAAAAAGTAATATATATAACGGAATACTATGCTTTAATTTTATTTTATGAAGTTGAGATGCTACTTTCATGTTTTTCCTCCTATCTGATTTTCTACGATTATTTTACACCATATAGAATTCCCTTGATATAACTTTTTGGACTAGGTTTATCAATTTTTCAGTTTTTTTAATTTTAAAAACTATTACTTTTCCGACATCTTGATAAAACATATCTGTTTTGTTACATGATATCGTATTTTCAAAGTGCTATAATTTTAAGAGGAGAATAGTATATGAAATTAAATCACGACTTATCAAAAAAACATTCCATTCATTTTTTCTTTAAACTCCTACTTGTACTACTATTGATAAATATTTTAATCAATATTGCTATGAGTAACATAACCAGAAATTTTATTAAAAACCAAAATATAGTACACCTACGTAGTTCAATTGAAATTTATGCTGATTCTGTTAATGAGAAATTGCATTCTGTAGAACGCTTTATGTACTCAACAATAACGCATAATGAATCTTTAGAGAACTTAAATCATGTACAAACGTTTCTTGAGTATCAAGAAAATCTAAAAAAGGTTCAAACTAGCTTTATAGAGTTTGAATATCAAAATGAAACTCATATGACATTCTTATTAGAAACCGATAGTACTGATCATTTTATAAATGTCTCCAATCTTTATATTCCATATGAAGATTATCTACTGTTAAAATCAAATCTAAAATCATTGCGTAGTGATATAAGTGACCGTAAATGGAAAAATGTAACTACTAAAAACAGCGAATACTTAGTTAAATCCGTTCATTACGAAGGAAAAATCATTTATGCCGTCATATCTTCAGAAGATATCCTAAAACCTCTAAGAAAACTCAATATTGGAAATAATGGTAAACTTTCCCTAAAAGAGCCTAACAATATACCCTCCGAAAACTACCTGATTCATGCTCAAAATGAAAAAACGCATTTACCTTTCGATATTTATGTTTTAGTCGATTATGCCGAAGTCTTTAGAAATATCACACTCTTAGAAGTATTTTTATCAGCCGTTCCTATCATTATCACCATTTTATCAATCATCATTATCCTGTATATTCGTCAATGGATGATTAAACCAATAACAAGACTCACTGAACGACTCTCTCAACTCGGGGACTCCATCCCCCCTTCTGAATTTTTTATATCTGAAGGTATACTAGAAATTGATAAGGCAAATGATAAACTTAATAAAGTAATTTTTGACATGCAAGAATTAAAAATACGAGAATACCATTCACAACTAGAACTTAAGAAGATTGAACTTAATTATCTTAAGAACCAAATTCGTCCGCATTTCTACTTAAATATGTTATCAATGATTCATAGTATGCTTCAAACAAAAAACTACAAGGAAATTGAAGAGTTAACTATCCTAACTTCAAATTATCTCCGTCATTTATTTATGGCTAATCAAGATTTTTCAGAACTTAAAGATGAAGTTCAGCATATTAAAGATTATTTAGAAATACAACAAATTCGATATGGAAATAGCATCTACTTTTCACTAAACTACAATGATGACCTACAAAATACTCTTGTCCCATCATTACTGTTACAAACATTTATTGAAAACACAATCAAACACGGTTTTTCATTTCAGGATTTATTTACAATTTTGCTATCGATAAAAAAAGTAAAAACTGAGAACTCAGATTACATTCATATTTGTATCGAGGATAATGGTCCAGGTTTCTCTGAAGAAATTTTATCAAAACTAAATCAGAAACAGTCTCTAATAACAGAAGATGGACATCATATCGGGATCACAAACACCATCGAACGTTTAAATCTTCTCTATCCTAATGACTATAGTATTGCATTTGAAAATAATGAAGAAGGTGGGGCTAAAATTCTTTTACTTATTCCATACAAGATTATCGACGGAGGTTATAATGAACATCTTATTAGTTGATGACGATCGTTTTATCATTGAAGCTTTACGAGAGAAAATAAATTGGGCTAAACTACACATTGACACTGTTTATGTTGCCTATAGCCTCACTCAAGCTCAAAATATTATTAGAGAGTATCCTATTGATCTCATGATAAGCGATATAGAAATGCCTCAAGGTAGTGGCCTCGAACTCTTATCTTGGATTAGAAATGAAAAATATGATATAAAAACAATTTTTTTAACCAATTACGCCGACTTCAACTATGCTCAAAAAGCAATTGAATTACAAAGCTTCGAATACTATCTAAAACCCATTAACTTTGAAAAATTAGAATTTATTATTCAAAAAGCCATTAGTAAAATTGAGAATCATAACTTAAACGGAAAAAATGATGCACTTTTACAAATAGAAGATAACTTCTGGTATGATTACCTTAGAAAACCTCAAATTTCTCGCATTGATGAGCTAGAAAATATAGCAAGCAAACAAGATTTTATTCTTCAAAAACACCAGTATTTTTTTCTTGCAGTTTTAACAATCAATCTTAATGAAGAAGATTATTCTGCAGAAACTCCATCATGGACTTCTCAACTAAAAAGAGAACTTCAAAGAATTTCACAACCTTCTTATAAGCTGATAAGTTTGTTCAAGATGGAAAGTCAGGTTGATCAATATGTTTGTCTCTTTAGAGTGGACTCATCCAAACGTAGTGACAAATTAGCATATGAGATTCATTCTCAAATTTCTAATAACTTTAGTAAATACTCAAACATTATATATAAGAGTTGCCATAAAATATCCGATATTTTATTTCATACCAAAGAACTCTACACTTATAATGAACAATATGTTTCTTATTGGAATACTATTACATGTGTTCCACATAGTTTTCCAACTTCCTTTAAAACAGAAACTCTTTCAATTACTTTTTTAGATACCTTAAGTGAATACGAATTAAGAGAAAAAATTAATTCACTTGCTTATAATTCTCAAATTCCTACTTTCACACTACAACAAATTTTACTAGATTGGACTCAACAAATAGGAATATATCTAGATCAAAAAGGAATTTCGGCACATAAATTGTTCCAAAACAGCACTCATGATTTCTTATTCCAACGACGCTTTCATTCAATTGAATCTTTTCAGGATTACTTTGATTATTACTGGTCACATGCTAAGAAATTTGCAACAAACATTGAAAACCAAAAAAATAGTATTCAACGCATCGTCGAATACATAGATCATCACTACTATGAAGATATAAATCGTTCTATATTAGCAGATATGGTTTATCTCAGCGCAGATCATTTAGCTAGAATTTTTAAAAAAGAAACTGGAGAAACTCTTGTTAAATATATAACGGATAAACGCATTAATGCTGCTAAATCTCTCCTATCTCAAACAAATATATCGATATCACAAGTATCTTGTCAAGTAGGGTATGATAATTATTCTTACTTTACTAAAATTTTTAAACAAAGGACTGGACTTTCTCCTGGAGATTACCGTAAAACTTATCAAAACAAAATGTAAGCAATCTAAATCATTGAAATGATAAAGGCTGTGGTAAGCTTTGACACTCTACAATTTTTCCAAAGATAGCTCCATAAACTTATTTGAAATTGCTGATAAGGTAACTTCTTAAAAAGTCAGTTTGAAAAAAACAGCCAGTAAATATTTCTAGGATAAAACGTATACTATCAATCTTTTACTGTACTGACCCCAAAAAGTTAGACAGAAAAAAATCTAACTTTTAAGGTGCAGATTACATAAAATATTCTAGTACAATAGAGCATTCTTATCCAGGGTAGTCGAATGTATAAACTCATAACTTGAAAAGAATTTTTTCAAATAACTTCGTTAATTTAGTTTTGTCTCCATAAACTGTACCATCCATATATAAATGATAAATCTCATCATCATCACCAATTGATATTTCACATTCAAAACCTTTCATCAAAGCTAAAGAACGAATAACCTCCCTCTGCGTTCTACCGTTTCCTTCACGGAATGGATGAAAATAATTGAGATTATCTAAAATTTCGACCAATAAGTGAACGACTTCTTTTCTACTATTGGCATTGTCATGAAATCTATCTATCAAATTATTAAGGTAAGTAAGTGCTGTATCGAAAGACTGAATCGGCATAAAAGCATTACCACTTTTTGAAATATTGACTTTTCTAAATTCACCTGCCCAATGATACATATCTTCAAACAAAAATTGATGAATTTTCAATATATCTTCTACACTATAAACTGGGATAGGATTGATAAATAATTTCAAACTCTTACTAGCAACCATACGATATTCAAGCTCACGTGCTTTTTGTTCATCTCGTTCTTCCTGCTTATTTCTTAGAACTGAAGAATCTGGATAGGTATATAAATTATTCGGATCAATATAGTCATAAGAATCATAACATTTACGCTTCATTAAGCCATCCCCAGAGCAAGAGCTTCATCTCGTAATTTTTCAACATCGCTAACCGTAGGTCGCCATCCTTCAATCATATTTGTACTTAAAGCATACCAAACACTCTTAAAAACGGAGCGGTTTTCAAAAGCTACTCCCATGATTGTCATCTTTTCTTTATCTATATCTAAGGACATATGCTACCTCCTTTAGTTACATTATACCATGTTTCTATGTAATTTCTTTTTCATTTTTAACTAATGTACTGTAATCATTTTAGTCATTTTAAAAACGTTTTAAAATTTTTTAGGTTAATCATAATTTTATTTTAAGCTATAAAAAACATCAGGAATGATCAGCTTTAATCACCTAACTTATTTACAAATTCTCTATACTTTCTTGCCAGAATCATTAATACTATATATAAGCAAGACATAGAGCGACTATCAAGGTCTGGATTTTCGTCTATTCTACTAATTTCATAAAACAATTGATACGTTGAATTATTCTTTAGAAAATTATCGCTAAACTCCGTTACACCAATAATAGTAACTCCCTTTGCATTTAATTTATTTATAGTTGTTTGTATCCCTTTAGTATTTCCACTCAATGATGTAATTATCACTAAATCATCTTTATTCAAATTATCAGCTAGCATGGAAAAATTCGTTTCCCCTGAAACAAGATAATTTGGACGATGACTTAAGAATAATTCATTTGACAACTCTTTCGTAAAATTGTTTTGAGTGAAACCAGTGGCATACAATATTACTTGGGAAGCTTCATAAATTTTTTTTAAAATGGGCAAAAAATCTAATTCTGTAGCAAATCGAAATGTTTTCTGTATATCCATTTGTAATTGAGATAACAAGTCTATTTTATCCACTGATTTTGTTTTAGAGATTGAATCTTGAATCGAATATCTCATATCTGTAAAACCTCTAAAACCAATCTTCTTCGCTAATCTCAAAACAGTGCTTTTTGAAGTTAATAAAAGTTCTCCTACTTCTACTATCGTTTTTGATACAATTAATTCTTTATGTTGAACAATGAACTGCAACATCTCTTTTTCACTCATTGTTAAACTATCATAGTTAACTTCAACATGCTGTTCAAAATTCATTTTTTCATCCTTTTTATTTACATCATTATTTTCAAAATCGGTGTTGTTATTAAAAGTGCATATCCATTTGAAAATCCTATAAAACAATTTAATTCTATCATAAACAAACATAGAATTAAAGATAAAACATCTTCTTCATAGATTATATACATCCGAACTCATATTTGATTGAATTAGGCTTCAATAAATAAGTTAGTAGAAGAAACAAAATCAAAAAACGCACAATATCAAGTTTAGAAAAATTTGATATCATACGTTTCCTCATGAATAGATTTTATAAATTCCCTATTTCAATTGAATTTTGCTCTAGTATTTAAACTTAATAGTATTAGCTCTCACTATACTCGACAAATAGGTTCTATTCAAAGTTTTGCAAAAATCTTTATTGTTCTATTAAGAAAACTTGAGCCTCAAAAGGTTTCAATTCAAAAAATTTTGGAAGCTGTTTAAGTTCTGATTCATAATTTCCAATTAAATGTTTTACTTGACGACCAATCAGTTTCGATGGCACTTGCGAGGTAGTAGGTTGTTTAGAGAATGAACACACAATTAATAAAATTTGTTTATTATATTCCCGTACATAACTAAAGACATCACTATCTTCTTCGTTTATCAATTCATACTTCCCATGAATTATAATTGGGTAATCACGCCTCAAGCTGATTAATTTTTGATAATAATAAAAAATTGAGTTTGAATCTTCAAGACAGGCTTCTGCATTTATAGAAGAATTGTCTGGAGAATACTGTATCCAAGGGTTTCCACTTGAAAAACCATATCCTTCTTCTTTATTTCCATTCCATGGGAACGGTGTTCTCGCATTATCTCTAGATTTTAAATAAATTGAATTATTTATATAAGATGAAGATTCACCATTTTCCTTCATAAGTTCATAAAAATATTTAGTCTCGATATCTTTGTAATTCTCTACAGAATCAAAATGAACATTCTTCATCCCCAACTCTTCACCTTGAAAAACATACGGAGTTCCCTTCATCATATGCAATAAGGTAGCTAACATCTTTGCTGACTGTACCCTAAATTCACCATCATCACCAAATCGAGTGACAGCTCTTGGTTGATCGTGATTACTCCAGTATAGTGAATTCCACCCTTTTTCTAACTTCAATTGCCACTCTGTTAAAACTGATTTTAAATCACTTACTTTAAAGCGTATATCTGAGAACTTACCATATCTACCATAATCCAAGTGCATGTGATCAAAATGAAACACCATATTCAATTCTTCATTTTCGGGTAGAGTATACTGCAAAGCTTGATCACTGTTTGTATTTGGAGCTTCACCAACTGTCATTACATTATATCGGCTTAGAACTTCCTGATTTAGTTCATGTAAAAACTCATGAACTCGTGGGCCATTTGAAGCTCCTACATAATAAGATTTAGTGTATGGAACTCCATCCGGTGCGTCAGGATAGTCCTGCCTTTTACTTATCAATGTAATGACATCCATCCTGAAACCATCAATTCCTAAATCAAACCATTTGGTCATCATTTTTTGAATTTCTTGACGTACCGTTGGATTTTCCCAATTTAAATCTGGTTGTTCCTTGGCAAAACAATGTAAATAATATTGATTTCGTTCTGGAACATACTCCCATGCAGATCCACCAAAAGTGGAACCCCAATTATTAGGTTCGCTACCATCTGGCTTAGGATCTTTCCAAATATAGTAATCAGAATATGGATTATTTTTATTTTTTCTAGATTCAATAAACCATGAATGCTTATCACTGGTATGATTCACAACCAAGTCAAGAATAATCTTTATTTCTAATTTATGAGCTTCTGCTAACAATTCTTGAAAATCTTCCATTGTCCCATAAATTGATAGGATTCTTTCATAATCACTGATATCGTATCCATTATCCACCAATGGTGATTCATAGATAGGATTAAGCCAAATAACATCAATTCCTAACTTATGGAGATACGGTAATTTTTCTTTTATTCCATTCAGGTCTCCTACACCATCTCCATTTGAATCCTTAAAACTTTGAGGATAAATTTGATAAACAACACTATTTTTCCACCAAGCATCTGCCATCACTCATCATCCTCATCAGTCACTTGATTATATATATCATTCACAAAAAGTAATTGATTCTTTGCTTCGTCAATAGACTTTCTAATTAACTCTTCAGATAAATCTTCGCTTTCAATAGATAACAAAAGCGTCATAATAATTGGTAAATTCATCCCTGTTACAAGAAACAAATTTCTTTTGCTCATATACCTAATAAAAGTTTGGTTCACCGATCCACCAAGCAAATCTGTAAAAATCAGAACTTTTTCGTCAACGGGATAACTTTCTAAAAGTTTTGAAATTTCGTCTTCAATTGGCTCATTATTAATATAGGCTGCAATTACATCAATTTTTCCAATAGATGGGATTAAGTACTCTATAGTATCCTTCATCCCAGTTGCAAGATGATGATGACTTGCAATAATAACTTTTGTCATATTTTCTCCTTTTAATTAACTGATAAAATGCCAAAGTAAGACAGAATTAAAGATAGAATAATAATTCCAAAAATAATTTGAATTACGGATAACTTCTTATTCGCTAACAATTTGTAAACTAAATAAGTCATCACTGCAGGTAATAGCGCTGGCATGATTTTATCAAGAATATCGTCTTGAATTACTAGTTTAACATCTCCTGTAGTAAATACTGTCGAAATCTTCATTTTAACTACAGATGGGATTAAAGCTCCAACAACCGTTAAACCCATGATTGAAGCAGATTCAGTAAAAATATTTAATTTTTCACCTAATCCGGTTATCAACTTCAAACCAGAATCATATCCGATATCAAATAATTTAAATCGGAAAAATAGGAAGAAAACATTCAAAACTAACCAAATTATTGCACCAATTGGATTCCCTTCTAATCCCATATATGCTGCAATTGAGCCCATGATTGTTGGATATAATACCCAAATTAAGGTATCACCTACACCAGCAAGTGGTCCCATCATACCAGTTTTAAAATTTTGTACCGTATCTAAAGATTCAACACCATCTTTTTCTTCCATTGCTATACTTGCACCTAATAAGATATTAGCCATCCAAGTAGTAGTATTAAAATACTTAAAATGATTATTCAATGACGCAACATATTCATCATCATTTGGATAGATTTTTCTTAAAACTTTATTTAATCCATAAACAACTGCTGGTCCCTGTTGATTCTCATAATTAAAAGTATTACATGCCATAAACATATATCTGAACGCGGCATTACGAATATCTTTTTTTGTTATTTTTTGTTGTACATCATTCATCAAAGTCATCTCCAAATTCTTCAGCTCCGGCAACTGTTGAAGAGACAACAGTTGATACATTTTTATTCATAGTGAAATAGTAATATGCAATGGCAAAACCAGCAAGAGAAATTCCTAAAATTGGTAAATTCAAATATGCTGCAAGGATAAAGCCAACAATAAGCATGCTTAAATATTTTTTAGTAGGCATCACCTGTAATAGAATCGCGATTCCGACAACAGGTAGGATACTACCTGCAATAGATAAACCATTAGTGAACCATTCTGGTACACTATTCAAAATTACATTTACAATTTTATCTCCAAAAATGACACAAAGGGCTGTCGGAATTGCTGTTGATAAACCAAAAATAACCGGTCCAATCCAAAAAATTCGATTCATCTTAGTAAACTTTTTCTCATTAGCTGCCTTCTGAGCTGCGTGGGTTACATATGTATTAAGTATTTTTGCTAAAACATCCAACTGAATCCCAAGCATTCCAACAGGAACTCCTACTGCTAAAGCTACAGCTTTTGCAGACTCTACATTACTTGTTGTTTTAATCGCAATAAAACCACCTACTAATGCTGCTAGTCCCCAGTTTGGTACTGATGAACCACCAATGTTTGCAACACCTAATGCCATCAATTGGAATGTTCCACCAATAATCATTGCTGTTTTCATATCTCCCATAATAATTCCAACAAATAATGAAACCATTATAGGAAACCAAGTACTTAGTACCAATCCTTGTTGATCTAGTACTACCCAAAACGACAATAAAATAATAAGTAAACCTTGAATCACTTCCATAGTATCATCTCCTATTTAATATACTTTTCTAAATTTTCCTCTGGATCAGAAGGAACAAAATGGAATGTTACCTCAACACCAAGTGTTTTTAATCTTTTCAAATCAGCAATTTCTTTTTCATTGACAGATACCATCTTCTTGACTGTTTTTTTTCCTTCACCATCAAACATTATTCCAACGTTAACTTTTGGTATCTTTACTCCACCTTCAACCAATGCCACCAATGTTTCAGGTTCTCGAACAATTAGTAAAACATTATGATTATCATACTTGCCATCTGCAAAATTTGTAATCGCAGTATCTGTATCAATAATTGACATTCCAGTTCCTGCAGGTTTACTCATCCTCATAGCAGCCTTTTGGACTTCGTCCTTACTTACTTCATTATCTACTACCATCAACCTTTTGGCATTTGTAGCCCCCGCCCATTGTGTTACCACAATACCATGAATCATGCGTTGATCAATTCTTGCTAATACTACTGACATATAGCTTCTCCTTTTTTTAAGTTATGATAGAATTATAAAACACGAAAACGCTTAACACAAGATGTTATAAGCATTTCGGGAGATGTATTGAAAAGTTGGGATAAGTAGCAAATTAGTGAGAAATTTCCCGGCATAAGAAATTTATGTATCTGCTATCTTTTTCTTTCATTTGATTATTAGTATTCAAGATAAAATCGTCTAACAAACTATTTTATAAAATAATTTTAGTTAATCAAAAAAATTTAGGACATTTTTAAATCATAACACCCATCTAACGGGTGGTTTGCACCGAGGCTAGAAGCCCAAATTGCCAAAGGATGGAATAAAAGCCTTAGAGTTTTATTAAGGATAATTATAATCTTGATTTGGCTGATAGAACTAACCTCCAAGGGCATTTTCCCGAAATGAGAACATAATCATTTCTAATTTATATCCAATGGCTATTGGTGGTTAACTTATCATAATCATAAAAAGTAGGCGAAAAATGCGAACTACTGTATCACAAAGTTGATGTAATAGTTTAACAACAAACGCACAGCTACTTCATGTCAGTTCAAATGATTTTATTATCGTCATTTTCTATTCTGAAGATATTATTTCTAGATATTTAAAAATAACAAAACAAATTCCATTTTATTTCCAAATATTTGAAAATAACGTCTATTTGTATTATACTATCTTTGAGGTATCTATTATGAACTATATTAAAAGACCACATTATTTAGACTTTTTAAGAAGACATCGTGACCGACAAATCATTAAGGTTGTGAGTGGAGTTAGACGAGCTGGTAAATCTGTGCTTTTTCAACTCTATAAAGAGGAGTTACTAGCAACTGGCGTAGACGAGGATCAGATTATATCCATCAATTTCGAAGATTTGAGTTACTATGACCTGCGACATTTTCAAACATTATTCGCTTATATAAAAAAGCAGTTAGTTGGGGAGAAAACATACTATATCTTTTTAGATGAAATTCAACATGTTGAAAAATTTGAATTGGTAGCAGATAGTCTATTCATCTTGCCAAATGTAGACCTCTATTTGACTGGATCAAACGCCTACTTTATGAGTAGCCAATTAGCTACAAACTTGACTGGTCGGTATGTTGAGATAGAGGTTCTTCCTTTGTCATTTGAAGAATACCTATCAGGCCAATCTCTCTCAGAGAATCTGAATACAACAGAAATTTTTAACAATTATCTCTTTAGTGCTTTCCCTTACTTATTGCAAACATCATCTTACGCTGAAAAAATTGACTATCTCAGAGGAATATATAACTCCATACTGTTAAATGATATTGTCACTAGATTGGGAAATCCAAATCCTACTATTATTGAGCGCATTGTCCGAACCCTTCTCAGTAGTACAGGTAGCTTAATATCAACAAATAAGATTCGCAATACCCTAGTCAGCCAAAATGTTTCCATATCTCACAATACTTTGGAAAATTATTTGACGACTTTGACAGACAGTTTACTTTTTTATTCCGTTCCACGTTTTGATGTAAAAGGCAGAGCATTATTACAACGCTTAGAAAAATATTATCCCGTTGATTTAGGTTTACGACACCTCTTATTACCAGACCACAAAGAAGATATTGGGCATATCTTGGAAAATATTGTATATTTGGAATTAAGACGTAGATATTCACAAGTATATGTTGGTAATTTAGATAAATATGAGGTTGATTTTGTTGTTGTAACTGATCTTGGTCACTACGCTTATTATCAGGTCAGTGAAACAACACTTGCTCCAGAAACACTAGACAGAGAACTTAGACCACTAGAAGCCATTAAAGATCAATTCCCAAAATATCTATTAACAATGGATACGATTCAACCAACAGCCAATTACAATGGTATTGAGAAGAAAAATATCATAGATTGGTTACTAGAAAAATAGATAAATATAAATCATGCAGCTAACTAGATTTGCAACAGTCTGTTATCAATGATTCTACCAAAACCCTAACAAGATATAGCGAATTTAGAACACTGATACTTGAAAGATAACATGGGATCTATAACTTTTGGAAGTACTATCATCATAGTCTTGTTAAAGAAAAGCATCACCCACTTTTTCAAATAAGATTAAATTATAACTAAATTATAATGAAAAAGAGACTGAGCAATCAGTCTTTAAAACCCTAAAAAACGCATACTATCAGGTGTTGAATGAACTGCACCCGCATAGCGGGTGGTTTTTTTGTCTCGCACCTAACGGAGCGAGACGAACTAATAGTCACATAATCATAAGGCTGATAGTATTAATCTAACTATCAGCCTTACAGGCTATTTAATGTTTAAGTAACACTCCAATATCAAGATAAACTAAACAGCATCTAGTTCCTTCAAATAATTTTCTATCTTCATCAACATTAAAGGATTGTTATAAATCTTACATAACTCTCTTGCTTCTATATAATAATTTTTGACTTGTTCTTTGTCTAGAAATTTGGCTCCAGCATTTCCTACAAGAATAAGTAGAGGAGCCAGTTGGTAGCTTGTCTGTCTTTGTTTACAGAGTTCAATCGTCTCAAGAGCTTCTTGGATGGCTTCATTATATTTTTCCTTTGATACTAGGTAGTGAGCGTAGTTGTAACGAACTCTGATGTAGCCAAATAAAAACTCTTGATGCTCAAATTTTTTTGTCTGATATAACTCCATCAAATGAGAGTAGTTTGCCTCATATTCTTGTTCACGACCCACTAAGGAATAGAAATTAGATAGAGTATTCAAGGCCTTTAAATAAATCAGAGTATTTGAAGAGACTTTTAATAATATATTTTCCAATGACGAAATTGCCTCACACTTACTGTCATATTGATAGAAGTCAATAATAGCTTTAATCCATTCAAGGTAAATTCGGTCTTCTAGTGTTAGAAAAGTACTTCGTTCAATCTCTATTCTATA
>NZ_VMMW01000075.1:0-3213 GCF_013277425.1 Streptococcus sp. 79 | reverse complement strand
GTTTTACTTTACTAATAGTATACAGGAGGTCTTCCATGAATGATAGATACCTTGTTATGACGCGCTTACAAAGCTAAACAGTTAACCTTTACCCTTAGCTGGTTACCAAGCCAGCCGTCCACTTCCTGAAATGCAAAAATCTCCTAGCAGACTTTCCTGCTAGGAGATTTTCTTATGAGAGGTACTTGTTAAGCTTTGAAAATTGGATTTATTATTCGATAAGTATCAAACAATCTACCAATTAAACTTCTTCGTCTTCTTTACGACGACGACCTGCAAGACCAAGACCAAGTAAGGCACTTGCGGCAGCTGCTACCATAGCTACAGTAGAATCTGCTGTACCTGTATTTGGCAACTCTTTAGCGACTGTACGCACGTTTGTTGCTGCTTGGTTGGCATTTGCTGCTTGAGCTGGAACTACAGCTGGTGTTTGAGCAGCTTGGTCATTAGCTGGACTTGCATGATTAGTTGCTGGAGAAACTTTCGCCAGGAAGTCTTCGATACGTTTAACCGTTGCAGCCACATCTGCCTGAGTTGCATCTGCATTGGCAAATACTTTCTTAGCATCTGCTGATAATGCGTTCGCTGCTTTTGCAGTTTCTGCATCAAGCTTAGCTGATTCTTGGATGATTAGTCCATCTAACTGACGAATAGCATCTGCTAACTTAGCTTTATCCACTTTTGCTTCAGTGTTAGTAGCTCCGTTATTTTGAGCTGAAGGAGCTTGTTTAAAGATAGCTTCAGCGGTAATTGCTAAAACTTTGCCATCTTTAGTTACAACAGTTGCATTTCCTGCCTTGTCAAAGAGAACATCTACTACATCAGCATTTACTGCTTTAATCTTAGCTTTTGCAGCTTCTTTTTCTGAATCTGTTAAGTTAGTAAAGTCTGCTACTGTTTCTTTTTCAAAGTCAAGGTTGATGTTATCTCCGCTATTCTTAGCTGTTACATCACTTTCTGTTTTCACTAATTGGTCTTTTGCAATCGATACTGTATTTCCATCTAGTGTTACTGTGGCGTTACCTTTATCGTCTACTACTACAGTCGCTCCTGAATTGACGGCTTCAATTGCTTTCTTAACTGCTGCTTTTTCATCTTCCGTTAAGTTATCTTTGTTTCCAACTAATGTACGGAATGCTGGTGTTTTCACTTTAGCAGTCTTAGCTTCGTCAGCTAGGTTTCCAGCTGGGATTACTAGGTCTAAAGCCGGAATATTCAGAACTGTACCATCAGCTTTAGTTACTGTTGCATTACCTTTGTCGTCTACTACTACAGTTGAACCTGAGTTGACTGCTTTAACCTTCTCTTCGATAGCTTTCTTCTCTTCTGGAGTTAAGGCATCTGGATCTGCTACTACAGTTTTAGCTGCTGGTGTATTGACATCATTGCCTGCATTTTCTTTAGTAATATCATCTTGTGTTTTCACTAAATCAGTGGCTGGAATGACCGCTGTCTTACCTTCTGGTGTTGTAACTGTAGCATTACCCTTATCGTCTACTACTACAGTTGAGCCTGGGTTGACTGCTTTAACCTTCTCTTCAATAGCTTTCTTCTCTGCGTCTGTCAACTTGTCTAGGTTCGCTGCTACAGTTTTAGCTGCTGGTGTATTGACATCATTGCCTGCATTTGGTTTAGCTGCATCTGCTGCTGACTTCGTCAAGTCTGTTGCTGGAATAACGGCTGTTTTACCTTCTGGTGTTGTGACTGTGGCATTTCCTTTATCGTCCACTACTACAGTCGCTCCTGGGTTAACTGCTTTAACCTTTTCTTCAATAGCTTTCTTCTCTGCAACTGTCAACTTGTCTGAGTTCGCTACAACCGTCTTATCCGCCGGCTTAACGATGTCGTTGCCTGCGTTTGGTTTAGTTGCATCTTCCGGTGATTTGAATAAATCTTTCCATGGAATTGTTGCCACAGTTCCATCATTTAAAGTAACAGTAGCGTTACCTTTATCATCAAATTTAACAGATTTAGCCTCAGGATTGAGTTTTCTTAATTTTTCTTCTACTTTGGCTTGTGCAGCTGAATCAGTCGGTTCACCAACCACTTTATCTGCTGGTTTAACAATTTCACCATTTCCTGCGTCAGATTTAGCTGTATCTTCCTTAGTTCTCACTAACTCAGTTGATGGAATCGTTGCAGTCTGACCTTCTGGTGTAGACACTGAAACAGTTCCGTCTGCATCGAGTAGCACAATAGAATTTGGATTTACAGACTTAACAGCAGCAATAATTTGAGCTTTTTCTGACTCTGTCAACATCGATTTATCCTTGATGATAACTTTATCAAGTGGTTTGTTAATATCGTTTCCACCTTTACCATTATCTAGATTCTCCAACGTTTTCACCAGATCAGTTGGATTAATGATTCCCTTATCACCATTTGCTGTAGTAACTTCAATATTTCCAGCGTCGTTATATTTAACCTCTTTGGCTGTTGGGTTCACTTTCTTCACTTCTTCTAGGATTTTAGCTTTTTCCTCAGCTTTTAGGTTGGCTGGATCATTAACTAGCACTTTATCAATTGGTCTGTTAATATCCCCAACTGCTCTAATTGCCGATTTATCCGCGTCTTGAATCTTATTAACATCTGCTTCTTTATTCGCAGCATCTACTAATTTCTTAGCTTCGGCTGCTATTTGATCTGCTTTATCTTTAAGATTCTCTTTCGCTTTAGGAGATAAGTCAGTACGCGCGTCAATCTCTTCTTTCTTCGCTTTTGTTTGCTCATCAATGGCTTTACGAGCATTTGGTTTATCTTCTACAACAGGTAAAACTTTCCCTATTTCAGCATTTGCATCATCTTGAAGTTTCTTAACCTCTGAATCTGTTGTAGCAATATCAATTGCTTGCTTAGCTTCTTTGGCTAAGGCTGTCGCTTTTTCAGCAGCTTCAGCTTTTTCTTCATCCGTAGCATCTGGTGTGTTTTCAATGGCTTTTAGTTGTTCAGCTAGCTTATCATCAATAGCTTTCTTGGCTGCAGCTTTAGTTGTTGTTTCTGGATTCACAGCTTTAATCGCTGCTACACCGTGTTCCTTAGCACTATCTACTGCTCCTTGAACCTTCCTTGATTCCTCTGGTGTTGTGGTTACATCTGGTTGAGCATCAATGGCCTGGTTCGCTTCGGCTGCTCGAGATTGAGCTTCTGCTTTAACTTTCGCTTTTTCTTCAGCTGTTAGATCTTGGCGAGCATCAATTTCTGCTTCTTTCTTAG
>NZ_VMMW01000074.1:0-4760 GCF_013277425.1 Streptococcus sp. 79 | reverse complement strand
CAAGAGCTATTATTATGAGTTTGTTGGAAACAGCTAAACGTCATCAACTAAATAGTGAAAAATATCTATCCTATCTTCTAGAATGTCTTCCAAACGAGGAAACTCTCGTAAACAAAGAGGTTTTAGAGGCTTATTTACCATGGACTAAAGTTGTACAAGAAAAGTGCAAATAAGAAATCTCCAGATTAGGAACTATCCGTGAGTTCCCTAGTCTGGAGATTTTTCAATATACTTCGCTATTGGACGGTTACGGTGCAACCAAGACACTTCCGAGTAACACCGAACCAACAATACATTTTATTTTCCGAATGGAAAATTTATCTTTTTTAATAATGACAATTCTAATTCTCTACATTCAATTTTTATTTCCTAATAGTAAACACTATTTTTTATTTTCAAAAATTGAACTTCTAAAATCATCAGTTTGGTCAAGATAAGCTTTAAAAATCGCTCTCTTCAACTTATGAACTGAACTATCAAATTCTGGTTTGTAATTACTCCAAGAATATCTATCCTCATCTGCATCCTTTCGAACAGCTTCATCCATTAATCGCTGCAACTCTGTAACACTACTTATGGTTTTCGTAGAAAAACTAGTCCAAGGTTTTGTTGGATCATTAAAAGTAACTTTATTCAGTCTATCAAATTGAGCTACACGTTCATTATACATAGCTTGCTTGAATTGTGTCCAAGTTTTATATTGACCATTAAATACTTTTCGAAGGACAAGCTCATCTGTCACCAATCCTCGGTCTTTACCATAAATAGTTATTTTTTTACCATTTTGTTTAGCAACTTCTTCGTATTGATTTGAGATATAAGGTACCATACCATCTTTAAAGCCTTTAGCAGCTAATAGTTCATAGGCCATACGACGTCCCATTAGGTCACCTGGCGTTCCGTCATCATTACTTAATGCTGCATAAATCGGTGCAAATAGTTTGATAGTATAGTAACCATTTCTTTCGTATTTCCCTGAAGTATATTCCCTAGACGAAAGAATATTATTATCAATCAAATCATTGAATGAACGTAGTTTTTCAGCTTCTTCTACTGTCAGATCTCTGACAACATTTGTCGCATATACGTTATTTCCATCTGCTGGATCTTTCACAAACTTATTCTCAATTTTTCTGAGAGCTTTCGTTTTTTGATAATTGGTAAGGTTCTCTGTAATAGATTTTCCTTCAAGATATTCCAACATGTAAACGACATCAAACATATTGTGGACATATTGCTTCAAATCATCAGAGTTTTTAAATCTCGTAGTTGGATCAAGTATTTGTAATCGTTGTCCTTCTGTACTATCAGATTTTGAATGTTTCAAGATTGAGTTGATGGTGATTGTCGCATCTTCTGGATGGTCTGGTGCTTGTAATAAGCCTTTGGCAAAGAACTCTGGTCCCAAGCCACTTCTTCGACCATAGCCTCCAAGGTAGATGTCCTGATCTGAATCGTGCGTCATCTCATGAGTATAAGTAATAGCTCCATCCTTGTCTAACATACGATAACCCATATAATAAACGGCATCACCTGTGGCGTAAGCACCGTGTTCATTATGACCGACTTTATTTCCAACAGGTCCAAAGAAATGTTTCATAGCAGGATTTGGATCATCAAAATCTGCTACTTTTTTAGCCTTTCCTTCAGTAATATCATTTCCAAATTTATAGGCATCATAAAGCAAGATATTTCGATAAAGCTTTTCACGCCCTTTTTCATCTAGGATACGATACCAATAATCATAGTGATCTCGTTGGCGCTCTGCTGTTTCGTGAGCACTCTTTTCAACAAAGTTATTCAGATCACCACTTGCTTGATGTTCTTTATTACGGTAACGATCATAAGCACCAAAGCCTAGACTAGAGATAGTTGAAATGACAAATACTGATTTTTCTGGCAAGGTAAGTAGAGGTAGTACCATGTTACGGTATTTCCAGCTGTCGCTAGTGATTCGATCATAGACACCGATAGAATACTTGCTACCAGCTTTTTCCTGGTTAGCCCTCACTTCTGGAATATTAGATTTTTCTTCAACGATATAAGCCTTGGTCTGTGATTTAAACCAGTCATTGTTAGTTTTGTTTGGTAAAAAGACTTTTCGGTAATTTTCAAGCGTACTAAACAAATCTTTTGTTCCATGATGGCTTGCAAGACTAATACTATAAGTATCAACATTATTCTTAGCTAGAAGATTGTTAAAGCCAGATTTACCTAATTCAATCAGAGTGTCTAGTGGCGAAGCATTTCCCTTACCAAAGAAATCCAGATGATACATGACGATATCTTTAATATTAACCTTATCATAGCTAAAGTTATACCAACGCTCTAGGTAGCTCAAACCAAGGAGCAAGGCTTCCTTGGTGCGCTTGATTTTATCTACTATATAGCCGCTCATGACTTGATTGTCCTCTAGTAGACCAGCATCAGCTGACAACAGTTTTCTCAGACTTTCTTCTAGATGTTCCTTCGTTTTAGTAAACTGATCTTCTAGATAGAGCTCGGTTTGCTTCACTTTTGGTGAAATACCAAGTGTATTTCTAATCTTATCTGAGTGATAATCTACCCGTTTCAATTCTGGCAAGACCTGCTGTATAATCGTTTCTTGATTATACAAGAATTGATTCGGTGTGTAAAGAAGGCCAGTATCTCCTAGACTATATTCTGCTAACTTAGCAAAATCAGCCAGGTACTTAAGCTGTAATGTCTCAGAGGAATGATCTTGGTAATGAAGCAAGAGTTTATTGGCAGTTTTTTTATTGGTTACAATATCTGTAATAACTTCGTTATCCTGCATCATAACTGCGGACAAGAGTTCTTTTTGATATAAGCTACTGCTTTCTTTTACTAGATTTCCATATTTTACGATGGTAGCTTTATTGTAGAAAGGTAGCAATTTTTCTATATTCTTATAAACCAAGGAACGGCTAGGCTGATAGTGTGATACCTTAGAAAAATCACTTTCTTTATGACTAGTTGCTAAGAGAGGTTCTACATTCGGAAGAGTGAGAGAATTGATTTCCGCTTTCTTATCAGTCATTTCAGAAGCATCTAAAATTGTTCCTCTATCTACAAATGATTCCTTGCTGACAACTGTATCCTTTTCCAAAGTGATATTAATGACCCTATTTTCTTTGTTACTAAATGCTCTAGTCACCTTCATCCCATTATAGTGGTAACCAGTGATGGCATTCCCGTTGGTTACATTAACATCACTGAGAACATCGGTCAATTCACCAGCGTGTTTTTCATCACTTGAATCTCGATCCCACAAATTTCCTGCTATACCACCAACTGCACCAAATCGTTGGGTGTTGTTAATATTTCCTTCTGCATAGCTGTTCTGGATATGGGCATCTTTATCTACAAGTCCTGCAAGACCACCAACTGTTTGATCTGATTGATTGATATTTGATGAAATGTCTACTTTTACTTTGGATTTTGCAATAGTAGCATTATTTCCTGACAAATGACCAACCAAACCACCAATATTATATGGAGCAGTAGTTTCATAGGTATTGATAATCCTTCCCTTGAAACTGCTATCAGTGATACTTGATTGTTCAGCTTTAGCAAGCAACCCACCAATTCCACGTTCCCCAGCTAAGACACCATCGACATGAACTTGATTAATCTTTGTACCATTTGTAGCTTCATTTGCCAATGAACCAATATCATTCTTTCCTGAAATAGCAACATCTTTCAGACTTAATTTTTCTACTGTAGCATTACTTAAATTGTTAAATAAAGGTTTTTTCAAATTATAGATAGCATAATTTTTGCCATCTTTTTCCCCAATCAACCTACCAGTAAATGTGCCTGTAATATAAGACTTCGCATCAGGATCCAGTTCCACTTCGTTAGCATTCAAGCTGGCTGATAGATAATATGTTCCACCAAGATTTTGGTTGATGGCATGAACTAAATTACCAAAGGAAGTAAAGTTTGTCGTTTCCTCTGTAGTCTTTTTAGCTAAATAGAAACTGAAATTGTCAACATATTTATGGTCTATCTCTTGCTGGAGTTTATCAACTCCAGCTGTAATTTTATAAAATGTACGCCCATCTTTCAACTCTTCATATATAGATTTTACCGGGAGATAAACATCTTTAAACGTAGAAGATTTTACCTTTACAAAGTAAGTATCTGGATTACTTGGGATCTGATTCAAAGATACATGCTGTTTATAAGTTCCATTTGTTTGATGGCTATACAATTCAATATCAGAAACATTTCTTAATTCAAGTGTTTTCTCTGGATTTTCTACCTTTTTATCATGGTTTGCTTCATTTTCTTGTTTAATTTCTTCGTTTCCATTTGAATTGGCTGTGTTTGATTCGGTTGAAACATCCTCAGTTGAATTTCCTTTTGGTTGTTCTGGTACTGTTTGCCCATTCTCTTCTGTTATTGCATTACCAGAATTTTCAGGTTTTGTTGAAGTTTCGTCTTTTGACTCATCTTTTTCAGGTTTGTTTGTTTCTTCAACTGAGGTTGTCGAATCACTAGGATTACTGGACACTTCCCCAGTATTTTCTTTAGATGTATCTGGTGATACTTTCTCTGAATTCGTTGTTGATTCTTCTGCAGGTTGAACTGGATTTTCTGCTTCTTGATTTGAGGTACCTTCTCCTGCGCCTTCTGTTGGATTTACTGTAGTATTATCTGTAGGTTTTCCTGTAGCTTCTTCAAAATTACCTTCATTTGTTTCTACTTTATTTGTAGCACCTTGATTAGATTCAGTTGGTACTGTTTGCCCATTC
>NZ_VMMW01000073.1:0-691 GCF_013277425.1 Streptococcus sp. 79 | reverse complement strand
AATCATTGGTTATGGGACGTAGTAAAAGAGTCCGGTGGACTCTTTTAGCCTAAGCTAAATTTTAAAAAGCGAGGGTGGTTGTTTTCTCAAAGTTTTGAAGGAGCTAAAGCAACAGCTATTATTATGAGTTTGTTGGAAACAGCTAAACGTCATCAACTAAATAGTGAAAAATATCTATCCTATCTTCTAGAATGTCTTCCAAACGAGGAAACTCTCGTAAACAAAGAGGTTTTAGAGGCTTATTTACCATGGACTAAAGTTGTACAAGAAAAGTGCAAATAAGAAATCTCCAGATTAGGAACTATCCGTGAGTTCTCTAGTCTGGAGATTTTTCAATATACTTCGTTATTGGGCGGTTACTACGTTACTTACGTTACACTACAGTTGACAAAGAGCCATTTAAAAAGCGAACAATTCTAAAATTGTTCGCTTTTTATCTAATGTACTCGATTCCTAAAATAATCAGCAGAATTAATAGGGCTCATTTTTAAAATACAGAAGAATGTATATCAGCTTGACTAAACTTTTATTTTAGTCTTCTTTTTTCTTTCTAAACGCAAATCCGAGTCCACTTAGCATACCAAGAAGTCCTAGAGAAGCAAGAGTCGCATTTGATTCTGTTCCTGTATTTGGCAATACATTATGTGATTTACTTGGTTGTTCCGTAGAGACTGTTACCTTAGCTGGTGTT
>NZ_VMMW01000072.1:802-1160 GCF_013277425.1 Streptococcus sp. 79 | reverse complement strand
TGTTCACTTTTTTATAGTCGCTATAAGATGACCTTATCTATAGCTTTTTATACATAATTATATATTCAGACATACTATTATCAATTGTGTCGCAGGGAGGAATCTGTTAACGCACCCATTCACCATTATCATTGACTCTATAGCCATCTATACTTGTATTGATCGCTAGCTCACCCGATGCATTTACATAATACCATTTACTGCCAACTTGGAACCATTGATTGGCTTTCATAGAACCGTTGCTGTTGAGGTAGTACCATGAACCATTATTTTGTAGCCAACCTGTCTCCATGGAACCATTATCGTTGAGATAGTACCATGAACCATCAACTTGCTCCCAACCTGTTGCCATGGAACC
>NZ_VMMW01000072.1:0-725 GCF_013277425.1 Streptococcus sp. 79 | reverse complement strand
CCATGAACCATTCACTTGTACCCAACCTGTTGCCATGGAACCATTAGAGTTGAGGTAGTACCATGAACCATTCACTTGTACCCAACCTGTTGCCATGGAACCATCAGTATTATAAAAATACCACATACCATTTTCTTGTTTCCAACCTGTTGTTGGAGCAACTGGTTTAGCTAATTCTACTGCTGCGTTTGTTCCTTGGTTAGATGTAACAGATACAGGATACGAAGGAATAGATGATTGCTCAGGAACAACAACTTTTTCAGGTTCTCTCGTCCCTCTCCTTATACGTCTTTTTACCATCTCTTTAGTAATTTGACGAGAAGTAGTTTCTTCAATTGTTCCATCACGTTCATCTACAGTATAGATTGTAGTAAGCGTAATTTCACCAATTTCTCCTGCTTCTTCTATTTCTTGACCTTTATCAAGAGTTGAGTCATCGAGATATTCTGTTTCGATTGGAATTTCTTGGACAAGAACTTGGGGCTTGGTTCCTTTTTTAACAACTCTTGTTTGAGAGTCTTCTTTTTGACTTAAAGTACTCTCAGTTACTTGTCCACTCTTTCCATCTACATCATAAGTTATCGTTGTAACTGTTTTCCCATTCTTTCCTAGAGTAATCTCTTGCTCCTGTCCTGCAGAAAGGTCATTATCTGCTTCATATTTAGTAGCAAATGGAACAAGAACTTCTTCAACCTTGCTCTTGGCAGGAACTTTGATAACTGTAT
>NZ_VMMW01000071.1:0-653 GCF_013277425.1 Streptococcus sp. 79 | reverse complement strand
GCTTGCTGCGTCAATGGCTTGGATAGCTTTGTCTGCTGCTTGCTTAGCTTGTTCTTTCGCTGCTGCTTTTTCTGCATCTGAAAGGTTAGCGTTCGCATCAATCTCGGCTTCTTTTTCCTTAAGCTTAGCTGCTACTGCTTCCTTAGCTTTGTCCTTAGCCACTGGATTAACTGCTGCTACTGCGGCAATTCCGTCTGCTTGCGCTTTGTCCACGCCTGCTTGGTCGCTTGCTGCGTCAATGGCTTGGATAGCTTTGTCCGCTGCCGCTTTGGCTTGTTCCTTAGCTGCTGCTTTTTCATCGTCGGATAAGTTAGAATTATTATCGATTTCTTTTTCTTTCGCTGTTTTTTCAGCATTGATTGCTGTAATTGCAACTTCTTTTTCGATAGCTAATTTTCCTTTATCTTTTGCAGAATTGATACCATCTTCAGTTGTTGCTTTATCAATAGCATCTGTTGCATCTTTTACTTCTTTAGCTACTTTTGCTTTTTCTTCCGCCTTTTGTTCTGGCGTTAAGGTTGTACTAGCTTCAATAGCATCTATCGCTTTTTTAGCAGCAGCTTCAATTTCTTTTTTAGCACCATCTCTGTCAAGAGCTTTCAATAATTCTGCTGCTTTGTCTAAAGCTGTTTTCGCTGCTTCTACTTGTGCTT
>NZ_VMMW01000070.1:0-3541 GCF_013277425.1 Streptococcus sp. 79 | reverse complement strand
TTCTAAGTCTGCTTTAGCTTTGTCTTTAGCCACTGGTTTAACTGCAGTTACTTCAGAGAGTGCATCTTCTTGGGCTTTATCAACGCCACCTTGATCTTTAGCATCTTTTGCTTTCTTAATAGCTTGGGCTGCTTTTGTGACAGCTTCTTCTACTTTTGCCTTCTCTGCATTTTTTTCGTCTTCTGATAATTCATCATTATCATCTATCTCAGCCATTTTCCTTGCTGCAGCTTCTGCTATGGCATCTACCGCCATGTCTGTTCCTATTGGATTCACATCGCCTATAGCTGTAGTTCCCTCAGTTTCCTTTTCGGTAACCTCATCTTGAGAGTTGGCATTCGTGATGGCCTGCTTAGCTTTGTCCGCTTCCGCTTGGGCTTGTTGCTTAGCCGCTTCTTTTTCTCTTGGACTTAGCTTGTTATTGTTGTCAATCTCTTCTTCTTTTTCTTTAAGCTTAGCATCTACTGCTTCCTTAGCTTTGTCTTTTCCTACTGGGTTCACATTGCCTATAGCTTTAGTTCCCTCAGTTTCCTGCTTGGTAACTTCATCTTGGGTCTGAGCATCTGTGATGGCTTGTTTAGCTTTGTCCGCTTCCGCTTGGGCTTGTTTCTTAGCCGCCTCTTTTTCTCTTGGACTTAGCTTGCTATTGTTTTCAATCGCTTTTTCTTTCTCTTTAAGCTTATCTTCTATTGCTTTTTTAGCTTTGTCTTTAGCCACTGGTTTAACTGCAGTTACTTCAGAGATTGCATCTTCTTGGGCTTGATCAACGTCATCTTGATTTTTAGCTTCCTTAGCTTTCCTAATAGCTTCGCCTGCTTTTCTGACAGCTTCCACTACTTCTTCTGTAGCTATACTCTTTTCATCTTCTGATAATGTTTCATCATCATCTATCTCAGCCATTCTCCTTGCTGCAGCTTCTGCTATGGCATCTACCGCCATATCTGTTCCTATTGGGTTCACATTGTTTATAGCTGTAGTTCCCTCAGCTTCCTTCATGTTGACATCATCTTGGGAGTTGGCATTCGTAATAGCTTGAATAGCGTCCTCTGCTGCTTTCTTCGCTGCTTCCTTAGCTTTGTCTTTTTCGGCCGGACTTAACTTGTCATTGTTGTCAATCGCTTTTTCTTTTTCTTTAAGCTTATCTTCTATTGCTTTCTTGGCTTTGTCTTTTCCTACTGGATTAATTGCAGTTACTTCAGAAAGTGCAACTGCTTGGGCTTGATCAACTTCATCTTGATTTTCAGCTTTCTTAGCTTTCTTAATAGCTTGGCCTGCTTTTCTGACAGCTGCCTCTACTTTTGCCTTCTCTGCAGTTTTTTCGTCTTCTGATAATGTTTCATTATCCTCTATCTCAGCCATTTTCCTTGCTGCAGCTTCTGCTATGGCATCTACCGCCATGTCTGTTCCTATTGGATTCACATCGCCTATAGCTTTAGTTCCCTCAGCTTCCTTCATGTTGACATCATCTTGAGAGTTGGCATTCGTGATGGCCTGCTTAGCTTTTTCCGCTTCCGCTTGGGCTTGTTCCTTAGCTTTGTCTTTTTCGGCCGGACTTAACTTGCTATTCTTTTCAATCTCGTCTTCTTTTTCTTTAAGCTTATCTTCTATTACTTTTTTAGCTTTGTCCTTAATTTTCTGCCCATCATTTAATTTTTTCCACTGTTCTACAGCATCTGCTACTACGTCTTTATAATTACTAGTAGTACTAGCTCCAGAATCAATCTTCTCCTTAATTTTCTGCAATTTTTCGTCATAAGCAGCCTTGGTTTCAGGAGTAGACCATTTTGTATCTTCTTCTTTTTGTGCCATTAATTTATCATAAACTTTTTGAGATAGATCCTTGGCTACTTCTCTAGTATCCTGAGTAACTGCAAAGCCTGATCCAGAAATAGGAAGCGCATAATGGTTATGAGGCGATTGATATCCCATTCCTAAATGTTGATTATCAGCAGAACTAATACGAACAGTATAATCTGTTACTCCTTTTGGTAGAACAATATTTTTACTTGTGAATGTCCCTGGTGTTCCATTTGGCTTGTTCTCCTCCTCTGCCATTTTTGCTTCAACTTGATTTTTATCTAGTGTCTTGTTATTATATCCATTTCTTAGATACTCTCTCTTATTTCCGTCTTTCGCTGGTGTTATAATTGCATCGTCATCCTTCTTATTATCTGTTGGGGAAAAAGTTTTAGTATAAATTGTTTTCTTCACCCCATTTTCATCAATCATAACTTCTACTTTATATTTTGCTTTTGTTCCATTGATATCACCAGAATACCCTGTCTTAAAGGCAATTTTTACTGTAGAACCAGTTTCAGATGAATAGGCTTTAAATGTCTTTTCAATACCATTAAATCCCTTAACACCTCTTGCTATACTATTCCCTTCACCGTTTTCCTTATACGGTTGATTATCAAATGTTTGTTCCTGTTGGTTTGCTAAAGTTCTAACTTTTGATAGAAATAGCACATAGTCATCAGTTCGATCAAATGCTTGTTCTCTAACATAGGTGTCATAATAGTACATGTTTTCTCGTGTGATTGTACGAACAGTGTTCACTGTTTCTAATGGAAAAACTCCACCTTCTGTCTTTCTTGCAACAGCAAATTTGCCTTCTGTGCCATCTGCTGAAACTGCCCTCCAACCACCAAATTCATTCAATTCACTCACTTGACCTTGATTTATATTTTTGGTGTTACCAACTTGGTCTATGTTACCAAGTTTTTTCTCATTCTTCACTGTTTCAAGCAAATCTTTTAATTTCATTGCCAAATCATCTACATTTGCATTATCCTCTGGAGCTTCATAAGTCTGATTGGCATCTGGATCGGCATCGGTTTCAGCCGCTGTTGGCGCAGAGTCTACATCCCGTCTTTTACGTACTTTTGGCTTGCTGCTTGCTTCTTCTGATCTTGTACCTTCACCTTCAGATTTTGGAGAGCTAGAGTCCCCACTCACAGAGTCTTCATCCGATTGAGTCTTTGTTGTAGTTTCGCTTCTTTCAGATGAGTTGACTTCTTCCTCTTTGGTCCCTGGATGACTCTCTTGCTTGCCTTCATCCCCTGCTTCAGTATTGGTTGCAGATCCTTGTTCTTTTGCAGCAGGAGCAGCGTAGGTTGGCTGCTGTTCCTCTGTTTCCGAATCCTTATCAGCTGCCACCTCCTCATTTGACTGTACGGCCTGCGCTTCCGCAGCAGATACCGCTCCACTTCCCATAAAGAGATACAGCGCCGCCACGGCTACCGAGGCCGCTCCAAAACTAACCTTCCGAATCGAAAAACGTAATTGTTTTTCTCTATCGTCCTTCTCACTATAAAACATATTAGATGTTCCCCTTTTTAGTTTAAATTTTTTCAAGTGTAATTACTGAGTCCATAACTGTAACACAATGCAAAGGTTTGCCTTGTGAATCAAAAATGCACTCAATCATTCAACCTGATATGACTAAACTATTATACCTTAAATTACTTTAAAAAGATAATCATTTGACTTCTTTATCTCACTTCGTATCAAGAAAAAGACAGCCTATCCATATATATAT
>NZ_VMMW01000007.1:0-3011 GCF_013277425.1 Streptococcus sp. 79 | reverse complement strand
GCCTCTGCAGCCTTCAAATGGCGGGCAAGAAAGACTTTCTCTTCCTCAACTGTCATATATGCATGGTTACGACCACCACGTGTTTCTTGAAGGAGAGAATCGAGTCCGAACTCCTCATATTTTTTTACAGTTGGCCAAATCGTTGTTTGATTACAGTCTAAAAGCTCTATAATCTCTTTATAAGATTTACCCATCAGACGAAATAGAACGATTTGAAGGCGTTTATGATATTTAGCTGTACGAGAGTCTCTTAAAAGTGTTTTGATAGCTTGGATTTCTTCTTTAGTTGATTTCATATTACTATTATATAATGCTTTTTGATTTTAGTTTAGTATTATCGTAGAAAATGGACTCGGTGCTATGGATACACCGGATGAGAATGGTTATGTAGCAGATGACTATCGGATTACTTACTTAGAGGCCTACATCAAGGCCATGCGAGATGCCATTTACCAAGACGGGGTTGACTTGCTTGGTTATACGACTTGGGGCTGTATCGATTCGGTTTCAGCTGGCACAGGGGAAATGAATAAGCGCTATGGCTTTATCTATGTAGATCGAGATAATGTAGGAAATGGGACTCTCAAACGTAGCAAGAAGAAGTCCTTCTATTGGTACAAGGATGTCATTGATAGCAATGGAGCAAGCATCGAGTAGAGCACATTTGTTTACTATTTTTACAAAATCTTCTCCCTACTTTATAAGATGTGAAAAAAGAGTTCAAATGGAACTCTTTTTTTGCTATAATGAGGGGAGAAAAATCAGACAGGAGATCAAGATGTCAGAACCATTATTTTTACAATCAGTTATGCAAGAAAAAATCTGGGGTGGAACCAAGCTACGTGATGAGTTTGGCTACGACATCCCAAGTGAAAAAATCGGAGAATACTGGGTCATCTCAGCCCATCCAAATGGTGTCTCTAAAGTTGCCAATGGACGCTACCAGGGAACAGACCTGGCTACTTTGTATGCGCAGCACCGTGAATTGTTTGGCAATCGTCCAGAACCTGTATTTCCACTCTTGACCAAAATTCTGGATGCTAACGACTGGCTCAGCGTCCAAGTTCACCCAGACGATGCTTATGGACTCGAGCATGAAGGCGAACTCGGAAAAACAGAATGCTGGTACATCATAGCTGCGGATGAAGGCTCAGAGATTATCTACGGTCACAATGCCAAGTCAAAAGAGGAACTCCGCCAGCAAATCGAAGATAAAAACTGGGATGCCTTGCTGACAAAAGTGCCTGTTAAGGCTGGAGATTTCTTCTATGTACCAAGTGGCACCATGCATGCTATCGGTGCGGGTATCTTGATTCTTGAAACCCAACAATCTAGTGACACCACCTATCGCGTCTATGACTTTGACCGTAAGGATGATAAGGGAAACTTGCGTGAACTTCACCTTGAAAAATCCATTGATGTATTGAACATTGGTGAGCCTGCAAATAGCCGTCCTGTAACTGTTAAAGCTGATGATTTATACTCAACTCTCCTTGTATCCAATGATTTCTTTGCAGTTTACAAGTGGGAAATTACTGGAAAAGTTGACTTCGAAAAGACAGCTGACTACAGCTTATTGAGTGTCTTAGCTGGTCAAGGTCAGCTAACTGTTGACGGAAAAAACTATCCAATCCAAAAAGGCAGCCACTTTATCCTACCAAGTGATGTTGAAGCTTGGACTCTGGAAGGGCAAGATTTGGAATTGATTGTTAGCCATCCATAAAAAAGAAAGGGCCTGAGTTTACTACTCAAGTCCTTTTTGATTACATAAATTGGGCGATGAAGACCACGATGATGATGATTGGAATGATGAAACGAAGAAGGAAGAGCCAGACTTGGAACAGTCCCTGTTTCCATGCTGTTTCATCGAGATGGAGTTCCTCCATTGCAAGAGCCTTTTTAAAGATATAGCCTGTAAAAAGTGAAAGGCAGAGAGCTCCAAATGGCATGAGAAGATTGGAAACCAAGAAATCCATAGCGTCAAAGAAGGTCTTCCCAAAAATGTGAATATCTGCCATAACACCGTAAGAAAGGGCTGAGGGAATGCCAAAGACAAAGGTCAAAATTCCTAAAATAACACTCCATTTGGCACGCTTGCTGTTGTCCTGATTGGTGATATTGCCCACATTGATTTCCAGCATAACAACGGAAGAAGTGACTGCCGCAAAGAGGAAGAGCAAGAGGAAGAGGATGTAGAAAATGGTTCCAAAAGGCATCTTGTCAAAGAGTTGAGGCAAGACGATAAAGAGCAGGCTCGGTCCCCCTTCAGACTGGATATTGAAGGCTGACATAGCAGGGAAAATGGCTAGACCTGCCATGATGGATACCGAGATGTTCATGGCTACAATGGAAATCCCTGACTGGACCAGATTGGTTTTCTTATCCAAGTAAGAAGCATAGGTCAACATAGCTGTAACCCCTAGTGAGAGGGCAAAGAAAGATTGTCCTAGAGCATAGAGGAGACCAGCACTTGTCAGTTTTGAAAAGTCTGGTTTGAGGAAGTAAAGAACCCCTTCCATGGCATTTGGCAAACTGAGAGAGCGCCCGATGATGACGACAAAGATGATAAAGAGCAGGGGCATCATGACTTTCGAAGCTCTTTCAATCCCTTTTTGAATTCCACGTGACACAATAAAGATATTCAATAGGATAAAGGCAGCTTGAGCTCCAAGGGCAATGACTGGATTTGAAATGATCAGACTTCCTGAGAAACAAAATATGGTATAGTAGTTCTATGAATTATGAAGCAAGTAAATAACTAACTGATGCACGATTTAAGCGTCTTGTTGGTGTTCAGCGTACCACTTTTGAAGAAATGTTAGCTGTATTAAAAACAGCTTATCAACTTAAACACGCAAAAGGTGGACGAAAACCTAAATTAAGCCTAGAAGATCTTCTTATGGCCACTCTTCAATATGTGCGAGAATATCGAACTTATGAAGAAATTGCGGCTGATTTTGGTATCCACGAAAGCAACTTACTCCGTCGGAGCCAATGGGTTGAAGTAACTC
>NZ_VMMW01000069.1:0-1158 GCF_013277425.1 Streptococcus sp. 79 | reverse complement strand
AAGCCTTCAGACACGGAAACAGAAATCGAAAACCAAAACATGCAATCCCTGATGAAATCAAAGAACGTGTCCTAAAGAAATACCTCTCCTATGAAACATATAAACCAAATGTCCTTCATTTCTGTGAATTACTAGCTGAAGAAGAGGGAATTCAGCTCTCTGATACAACTGTTAGAAAAATACTCTATAAGGAAAACATCCTCTCTCCCAAGTCTCACAGAAAGACAAAGAAGAGACTAAGAAAACAAGCTAAACTGAACCGCAATCATCCCCTAGACAATCCAATCTTACCGTCCGCTAAAGATTTCCTGGAAGACACTAAAAAGCTACATCCTAGTAGACCCAGAAAGAAATTTGCTGGAGAACTCATCCAAATGGAGGCTAGCCCTCATGCCTGGTTTGGAGCAGAAACCTCTAACTTACACTTAGCCATTGATGATGCTTCCGGCAATATCCTAGGGGCTTATTTTGATAAAAAAGAGAACTTGAATGCTTACTATCATGTCCTTGAACAAATATTAGCCAATCACGGTATTCCCCTTCAAATTAAAACAGATAAGAGAACAGTCTTTACCTATCAAGCCTCCAACTCTAAGAAAATGGAGGACGATACCCATACACAGTTTGGATACGCCTGTCACCAACTGGGGATTCTCCTTGAGACAACCGCTATCCCTCAAACTAAAGGGAGAGTCGAAAGACTCAATCAGGCACTACAATCTCGCCTGCCTATTGAACTGGAACGAAACAATATTCATACCTCGGAAGAAGCCAATACCTTCCTTCTTTCCTACATTCAAACCTTTAATGAACAGTTTGGAAACAAGACAAAACTCTCTGTCTTCGAGGTGGCTCCTAAGCCCTCTGAACGAAATCTCATTCTAGCTAGACTGGCGGAGAGAGTCGTGGATCGTAGACACCATATCCGATTCCAAAATCGTTGCTATATCCCTGTTGAACAAGGAAAAGAAGTCTACTTCAGCAGAAAGACGAAAGCATTCGTTATAAAAGAAGTTGACGGTGACATCTACCTCAATATCGCTGACAAGATCTATCACACAAAGGAGCTACTAGTTCATGAACTCTATTCGAAAAACTTTGAATCAGAACCAGAACAAAAAAAGAAAGACGCAAGTATATCCCTCCACAAACCCATCC
>NZ_VMMW01000068.1:0-11183 GCF_013277425.1 Streptococcus sp. 79 | reverse complement strand
AAAAGGAAAATCTGTTAAGAAACAAGCTAGCACCAATTTTAAACCCCCTGGTCAATCTATCGAACAGCGTCCTGAAGCTATCAATCTGCGATTGGAGAATGGGCATTATGAGATTGATACGGTTCTGCTTACAAGGGTGAAAAATTATTGTTTACTGGTCTTAACTGATCGAAGGACTAGGCATCAAATTATCCGATTGATTCCAAATAAAAGTGCTGAGGCGGTCAATCAGGCTTTAAAACTCATCTTAAAACAACATCAGATTCTTTCCATCACGGCAGATAATGGTACAGAATTTAACCGCTTGTCTGATGTATTTTCTGAGGAACATATCTATTATGCGCACCCCTATGCCTCTTGGGAAAGGGGAACTAATGAGAATCACAACAGGCTCATTCGGAGATGGTTACCTAAGGGGACTAAGAAAACGACTCCCAAAGAAGTCGCATTCATCTAAAATTGGATTAATGACTATCCTAAAAAATGCTTGAACTACAAATCACCCAGAGAAGACTTCTTCATGGCTAACTTGAACTTGAAATTTGGCCTTGGGGAATTTCTTCAAACCACATCAGCTTGGTCAGTTCTACCTGCGACCTCAAAACTTGTGCTTTGGTCAAGCTGGGTTTAGTTTCCTAGTTTGCTCTTTGATTTTCATTGAGTATAAGATTGCAGATAAAACGATAACAATCATAGGACACAGCAGAGCCAATGTTGGTCGAAGAATAGCCCCCTAATCGCTTATTTTATGGCAAAATGAAATAAAAACTAAACATTTTGTTGAGGAAGGCAAATCAATTCCTCACAATGTTCGAGAAAGAAGGGCGGACTATTCCAACTTCAACCCACTATAAAGCAGACTTACAAGATAGGGAACCCATCTCCGATAATATAATATATAGTAGAATGAAAACTGCACAATTTGATTGGGGAATTCAAACTAATTTCTCACAATGTTTGAGAAAAAGGGTCTATTATTTCAACTGCAACCTACTATAGCCCATTAAAGTTGGAATAACCCACTGAGACTTTTAAACCACTGCTGGAGAGGAGTTTGTGTCGATTTTCTTTCATTTCCCTGAAAAATCAAAAAGAGAGAACCAATCTGATCCTCTCTTACTTATAAATGGTGCTCACTCAAATGTTAAAGGAGCTATTTCTTAGAGATAAAGGAATTTGAATACAGCTACTGCCGCAATTGCTGCTGCAATAGGTGCTACTACTGGTACCCAAGAATACCACCATTTTGAATCGCCTTTATTCTCACCAAGAACTGATTTCGGAAGGAAAGCATGAAGGAGACGTGGCCCCAAGTCACGAGCTGGGTTCAAGGCAGGTCCTGTAGGTCCTCCAAGTGATGTTACCAAAGCCATAACGAGGAATCCAAGTGCCAAGTGAGCCACAGAAAGTCCTGAAGCAGTGTGTGGAGCCACCTGTGCTTTAATAGCCAAGTCAGAAAAATCAACTGTCTGTCCTGCTTGTGTTGCCATTTGTTTCATGTATTGAAGCACTTCAGCACCAAAGAAGTTTTTAGTCAAACCGAGAGCTGCAAAGAACAAAACAAATGAACCAACAAACTCATTAATCAAACCATTGACAGTTGCTGCATAGCGACTTTCTTTTGTACCATGGTCAATACTTGAAATAGTTGAGAAAGTTCCCAAGATGTTATTTGGGTTTTCAGTTTTCAAGTAGAATGGACGGTGTGTTGCCACAACTAAGGCTTGACCAAAGATAGCCCCCAAGACTTGCGCGATAATGTAAGGTACCACTTGTGCCCAAGGGAAAAGACCGCTAACTGCAAGTCCTAGAGTGAAAGCAGGGTTGATGTGGTTCCCAGATACGTTACCAAACATCAAGGCTGGAATCATAACCCCCATACCATAACCAACAGCGATGACGAGCCAGCCACTTTGGTGACCTTTCGTACCTTTAAGTTCAACGTTGGCAACTGCACCATTCCCAAGAATGATCAAAATGGCAGTTCCCAAAAATTCAGTGGCATATTTCAGTGCCCATGTGAAATCCATTTGCTAGATTCTCCTTAAAATTTTTTAGATATTCTTTATTCTATCAATTTTTACCCTATTTAGCAACTGATTTCTGGAAATATTTTTTAAAAAATAGGATTCAGAGTTTCCCAGTCTAATGAACTTGTAAGCGTTTTTAATCTTCTCGAAAGACCTCGTTCTCAAAACCAGGAAAAAGCCCACATCTGTGAGCTTTTCCTTGTTCCTAGATTCTAAAATCTATTATTTTTCATCTTCTTTTTTCTTGAAGAATCCTAATCCTAGACCAGCTAATAAGGTCATGATACCAGCGCTAGCCAAGGTAGCATTCGCTTCTGTACCTGTGTTTGGCAATTCCTCTCTTTTATTTGTCTCAGAAGTCGGAACTTCTGGGTCTGGACTCACTGGAATTTCAGTTTTTGGAGTACCTGGTTCTGGAGTTAGCTCTGGTATTGGAGTCTCTTGATTTGGTAGTTCTGGGTTTGGTGTCGGAAAACTTGGATGCTCTGGATTTGGTTGTGGGTTTGGTTTGTCTGGAGTCGGTTCACCTGGAGCACCTGGTTCCTGAGGACTTGGAATTTCTGGAATTGGTTTTTCTGGTCTTGATAAACGGTCATACCTTACCAAAATAGTCGTACCTTTTGAATCTGCTGTTACTTCTGCATTCGATACTTTTGGTAAATCTGGTTTACCATAATTTTCAATTTCTGGCGATACGACTTCGTCCCAGTTGCCTGTTGTCCATTCACCTTCTGTCACGACTTTCGTCACTTTATTACGCTTGTTGGTTCTTGTTAATTCAACTGTTTGCGTAACTGGGCTACCTACTTCTGTTGTTTCATCAGTCGCATCTACATACTTGATGGTACGGGTAACAGTTTTGCTTTCTTTAATATCTTCTGTAGCTTGCGGGTATTTCACAACGACTGTCTCATCTGTGCTTGCGGATGTGACGGTCGCAGAAGAAACCGTAGCTGTTTCGGCTGGACCATAGTTTTCTACTGACGGTGAAGCTTTTTCGTCCCAGTTTCCTGTTGTCCATTCACCGTAGGTTACAACTCCTGTGACCTTGTTCTCAATTTTTGTACGGCTTAAGGTTACAGGTTGAACAACATCTTCTTTGACATTTTGGTTCGTAACTTTATCAACGTAATGAATGGTACGCGTTATAGTCTTCGTCTCAGTAGAGGTTGCTGTTTTGGGAACCACTGTTTCTTCAACATTCTCACGGTAGTAGTAGTTAACGGTTGCACCGTCTTCTGGTACAGTTCCTGTGGCATTTGCAGGAATTGCTACCAAGGTGTATGTTGTTTTCCTTGTGATAACTCGGTCTTCTTTGTCCTCAGTTGTTGTTTTCCCTTCAATAGTTTTTGCTTCTGTAGTATACTGAGAACCTATCGCTAAATCAGCTTTTACAACAGACTCTGCCAACTTCTCTTGGGTGCCTTCTTTGTAGTAATTGGCTGTTACTGTAGCAGTGGTTGGCGCTTCGCTCTCTCTATAAACTAAGGTCACTGTTCTACCTTCTCTTACAATATCTCCAGTTAAACTTGCAGAAGCTATATCTTCTTTTTCAAAAGTATAATATTTTCCGTCAGTAGTAGTCATGCTACTGAGTTTTTTATCTGTGACATCATAACTCGTACCAATCAGTTGTTTTTTATTGGTAATGTAGGTTCCGTCACTTTCTTTTTCTCCAATTCCAATATCATTTTTCAATGATAACAAATTCCCTTGTTCATCAACATAGCGAACTTTCACATTTCCTGAGATTAGGTCTGCCAATTCTGAGGTTTTTTTCTTTTTCTTGATTTCTTCGGTTATTTTCTTTTTCTCTTCTTCGGGAATATTTAGTTTTGGAATGATTTTTTCAACAACGGTTCGTGATGGTTCCACAGTATCTTGGATGACTGAAAAATCAGCTAGAATTGGGAGATTATACTGAACACGGTGACTTTGAGGGTTTACCCCTACCCTTTCATTATTCTCTGAAAATACTTGTACGGTATAAGAAACAACATCTTTTCCTAATAGAACATCCCCAGTAGAGAAGTAGCCACCTTTTCCTAGATTGCTATCTCCAGGACCAACTGCTGCCCTAATCTTATCCGATAGTTCTTTATCAGTCAGTACCTTCGTTCGCACAATCCCTTTATCTACCCCTATAAAGTGGGAGAAGTTTTTGAACTCTTCAGAACCAGCTCTAGCCCAACCATTATTATGATCATTTGCTTTTGTATTTGTATTCGCACTCTCAAAGGTTTGGCGATTAGCATTATATTCATCGGCACTTAGAGTTGCTGCTATATCTGACCCTTGAATACCAACTTCCTTACTACCGTTTCTAGCGGCAGTATATGTGTAGTTTTCTGTTTCAACTTCCAGCTGGTCATCGTTAACATGATAGGTAATTTTCTTAGCACCTGGTATAAGAGTAGTGAGTAGTCTATATGCTCTGTCATCAGCTTTAGCTGGAGGAGTGCTTGAGTCTAGCCAAGTTGGGGTATTAGGAGTATCTTTATCAGCAACTTTCAATAAATTATTTAATTCGTTTGATAGCTTTGTAGTTGACTGCGATGAGTGTGTAAAAGTTTTCTTCCATTCTGAATCTCTTTTTGCTGAATTTTTTATGTGCATGGTATTCTGGTCAACATTCAGCACAATATCGCCTTGTTTTTTAGCTTCTTCCGTAGCTTCTGCTTCCAATTGATTGTACAGTTTGGTATCTTCTTCTGTATAATCTCTTCTGGGTTTACGGTGTAATGGAGTAAATTTTATTTTCTCATTACGAATTTTATTAACACGAGATTTAAACTCATCTTTAAAAAATTTGGAAATTTGGAAATTCGCCAGTTCTACATTTAAACCTTTTTTGTACAAGTTTTCATTTTGAACGATTTCGGCTACACGGTGAATGGTTTCATCGTATACCGTCTTCTCTTGGCCAGCAGTATCCTTAGTTTTAATGACTACTCGATAGGTTCCTTTAGAACCATTAATATCTGAGATATATCCTGTCACAAATTCCACACGAACACGGCTTCCGAAGCCAGGAGAAAAGGCAGTAAACTGCTTCTCTATCCCATTATATCCAACTACACCTGGAGAATATTTATTATACTTATCTTTTTCTAAAAATGGGAGATTCTTAAATTCGGTGGAGTTCTTATTAGCACGTTCATTTTGAGCACGTGGATCATACTTCGAATTATCTGAAACCGTCTCGTCACGATTAGCTCGTGTACGTCCTTTAACAAGCATAAGCATGTATTTAAAACGACGGTCTAATGCTTGTTCGTGCACAAAGATGTTATCTAAGGCATCTGCCCCAAGCATACCACCTTGTTCAATCGTACCATCTTCTTTCTTATACCAACCTGTAAAGTAACCATCTGCATTTTTCTTACCAATAACGAATTTACCTGGTCTGCCATCTTTACCTGCAATCGCTGTCCATCCACCGAAAGAATCAAGTTCTCTTATTTCACCATCTTGTAATTTATCTCCTGTACCATCTTCACTGACTTTGCCGTTTTTAAATCTAAGAGCATCCCCAAGGGTGTTCATACTACGCAAGTAAGAACGTTCATTATTTTGGAAGTCGTCTGGCATATTTTTTACAATATCCCATAATTGTTCGAGAGTCAGATTTTCCTTAGGAGTATCAAATTTCAGATGGGCATTCTTATCATCCCCACCTGTCTCTCCATCTTTAGGCACAATGACCCCGGGCTGGTGTTCTTTTACTGTGTCACCCTTACGATTGGCATCCAGTAAATCTGAATCAGTATCTGCTGTGTCTGAACCTCCCTCATTTCCAGAAGTCGGCTCTGATTCAGTTCCTGTAGCTCCATTCGATGGATCACTTGCCTCCTCATCAGCTAATTCTCTTTTACTACGAGTACGAGGTTTCGTACTTTCTGGAGTTACTAGCGGATTGTCAGCTACGGGAGCATTATAGGTGTTTGCTGCTGCATCAGTATGACTGAGGTCAGTCTTGTTTTCTGGCTCTCCAATTCCAGACTGTCCTGGATCTGTCGGGTTTGCTGTCCTCTCAGCTTCCCTCGCTGACTCCACGCCCTCAGCATGAGCAATCCCAGCTCCCATCAAAAGATAGAGCGCCCCAATGACAACACTAGCTGCACCGACACTTACTTTTCGTATACTGTATTTTAATTGTTTTTCTGGACTATTCATGACTACCTCCATATATATATATATATATATCAAAAGATATATATTATAACAGACCGTATATAATAATCCTCATTTTAAATTATACAAAAAATAAGGTTTAATTTCAATTTTTTAGAGACTATAAATAGGATAAAATTGAGTTGTCATTTCGGTTTGTAATGAACACACTTAAATCAAAATGATGAATAGTACAGTCTTCTTCGAACATTGACTAAAAACTTATGCTACCGTTTTACTAAAATGCTAAAAAGTGCTATAATGTGAACGGTTAAAACAATTTACAAAAAGGAGAATGTTAATGTCTTACCAAGAAAATTACCAGAAATGGGTTGATTTTGCGGAGCTTCCTGACTATCTTCGTCAAGATTTGGAAAATATGGACGAAAAAACAAAGGAAGATGCCTTCTATACAAATCTTGAATTTGGTACTGCAGGTATGCGTGGCTTGATTGGTGCTGGTACAAACCGCATCAACATCTACGTTGTTCGTCAAGCTACTGAAGGATTGGCTCGTTTGATTGAGTCAAAAGGTGGAAACGAAAAAGAACGCGGTGTCGCAATTGCCTACGATAGCCGTCACTTCTCACCTGAGTTTGCCTTTGAATCTGCGGCAGTTCTTGCTAAACATGGTATCAAATCTTATGTATTTGAAAGCCTTCGTCCAACTCCAGAACTATCATTTGCAGTTCGTCACCTCAACTGTTTCGCAGGTATCATGATCACAGCCAGCCACAACCCTGCTCCATTTAACGGATACAAGGTTTACGGTGAAGACGGTGGACAAATGCCTCCACATGACGCGGACGCTTTGACTACTTATATCCGTGCAATCGAAAATCCATTTGCAGTTGAAGTTGCTGATGTGGAAACTGAAAAAGCTTCTGGCTTGATTGAAGTTATCGGCGAAGCTGTTGACGTAGAATACCTTAAAGAGGTTAAGGACGTAAACATCAACCCAGCCTTGATTGAAGAATTTGGTAAAGACATGAAGATTGTCTACACACCACTTCATGGTACTGGTGAAATGTTGGCTCGTCGTGCTCTTGCCCAAGCAGGATTTGACTCTGTTCAAGTTGTTGAAGCGCAAGCAACTGCTGACCCAGACTTCTCAACTGTAACATCTCCAAACCCAGAAAGCCAAGCAGCCTTTGCCCTTGCTGAAGAACTTGGTCGTCAAGTTGGTGCAGATGTTCTTGTCGCAACTGACCCAGACGCTGACCGTGTTGGTGTTGAAGTTCTTCAAAAAGATGGTAGCTACCTCAACCTTTCAGGTAACCAAATCGGTGCTATCATGGCTAAATACATCTTGGAAGCCCACAAAAATGCTGGAACTCTTCCTGAAAATGCAGCCCTCTGCAAATCGATCGTATCAACTGACTTGGTAACGAAGATTGCTGAAAGCTACGGTGCAACCATGTTCAACGTTTTGACAGGTTTCAAATTTATCGCTGAAAAAATCCAAGAATTCGAAGAAAAACACAATCACACTTACATGATGGGATTTGAAGAAAGCTTCGGTTACTTGATTAAACCATTCGTACGTGATAAAGATGCTATCCAAGCCGTTCTTGTCGTGGCTGAACTTGCTGCCTACTACCGTTCACGTGGTTTGACGCTTGCTGACGGTATCGAAGAAATCTACAAAGAGTATGGCTACTACGCAGAAAAGACAATCTCTGTTACCCTTTCAGGTGTCGATGGTGCTGAACAAATCAAAGCAATTATGGCTAAATTCCGTAACAATGCTCCAAAAGAATGGAACGCAACAGCTATCACTGTCGTAGAAGACTTCAAGGCACAAACTGCTACTGCTGCTGACGGTACTGTTACAAACTTGACAACTCCTCCAAGTGATGTGTTAAAATACACACTTGCTGACGGTTCATGGATTGCCGTTCGCCCTTCAGGGACAGAACCAAAAATCAAGTTCTACATTGCAGTTGTAGGGAAAACAAACGAAGAATCACAAGCTAAGATTGCTAACATCGAAGCAGAAATCAATGCTTTTGTAAAATAAAGACCTAAAAAGATGAGACCAACCAATCTCATCTTTTTTTCGTATCAAATCTAAGCAATTTTAGAAACTTTATGGCATACTAGACATATCAATGAAAGCGAGGTAATCTCATGGAACAATTTTTAGATAACATCAAAGATCTTGAAGTCACTACAGTTGCACGTGCGCAAGAAGCTCTTGATAAGAAAGAAACTGCAACCTTCTTTATCGGTCGCAAAACTTGCCCTTACTGCCGTAAATTTTCAGGTACATTGGCAGGTGTCGTAGCTGAAACTAAAGCTCACATCTACTTCATCAATAGTGAAGAAGCAAGCCAACTCAATGAGTTGCAAGCATTCCGCTCACGCTACGGAATCCCAACTGTACCAGGCTTCGTTCACATTGCGGATGGACAAATCAATGTCCGTTGCGACTCTTCAATGTCAGCACAAGAAATCAAAGATTTCGCAGGATTGTAAAAAATCAGCTAACAATCACAAAAACGCATAATATAAGGTGCAAAAACCTTGATATTATGCGTTTTATTGTTCCTAAAACAGTTGCATCAGCATTTCATTACAGAACATTTTAATTTTGGAAGTCAAATCAATTTTTAACAATGTTTTAGAAATCACAGTGGGCTATTCCATATTCAATTATCCAGATTCAATCGCTATTATCGTTTTCCTAGATTACAAAAAAACTACGTTTTGCTAATCAAAACGTAGTCTCAGCCACTATTTTATCTTACTGTCCTTCTTTTACTTCTTTGGTTGCTACATCTTCTCCAAACCATTTTTGGCTGATTTCTTGGAACTTGCCGTCCTTGTAAAGACTAGAAAAAGCTTCATTTATCTTCTTAACCAAGGTTGTATCTTCCTTACGGGCTCCAACCGCAAAAGCTTCTGTTTCTAGTCCAACTGTAAAGACATTATAATCGTTTAAAACACCTTCTGCTTCTAAATAATAGTTTGCATAGACACGGTCAATCAATAGACTATCAATTCGATCGTTTTTCAAATCAATCAAGGCTTCATTAAAGGTTTGGTATTGATTCGCTTCCTTATTAGCGACAATATTCTTCAAAAGTTCTGGATTTGCTTCAAAGTCCGCATAACCAGATGAGCCAGCTTGAACTCCTAATGTCTTTCCAGCCATATCCTTTGCAGTCGTGATACCAGATGACTTCTTCGTAACCAATACCTGCTCATTCTTCATATATGAGTTACTGAAAGCCACCTTTTCACGGCGTTCATCTGTAGCAGAATAGCCATTCCAAATCAGATCAATCGTTCCTTTTGTCAATTCAGCTTCTTTCAAATCCCAATCAATCGGTTGCCAATTTACCGTAATTCCGTATTTTTCAAAAACAGCTGTAGCTAAATCAATATCAAATCCTGCATAAGAACCATCTTTCTGAGCAAATCCCATTGGAACAAAAGTACTATCAAATCCAATAGTAATAGACTTGTTAGACTCGTACTTAGACCAATTATCTCCACTAGTTTCGCTAGAATTTTTCCCACAAGCTACTAAGAACAAAGCAGTCATTAGACTAACTAATACAAGTATCCATTTTTTCATCCATTTTTCCTCCTATTTAGGTTCTACTTTCAATAATACATCTGCAATATTTTCCGCGAACTGCAAATCATGGGTAACCACAATCTGGGTCATACCAAGTTCCCTATTTTGCAAGATTAGTTTTTCCACTTCCAAGCGCAATTCTGGATCTAGGGCAGAAGTTGGTTCATCGTAGCCAATGATTTCTGGGTCGATCATCATAGCACGCGCCAAGGCCACCCGCTGCTTTTGCCCACCAGATAGCGAGAAAGAATAGGCATCTGCGTGTCCTGCTAGTCCTAACTGTTCCAAGAGACCACGCGCCTTCTTATCAGCCTCCTCCTGCTTCATCCCCATGGTCTTCACAGGCGATAAAGTCAAATTGTCCAGAACTGATAAATGAGGGAACAGTTGAAAATCTTGGAATACAAATCCCAGTAGATTGCGCTTCTGTAATTCATCCAGCTCTAAGGAATCTCCATTATAAAAGATTTGCCCTGAATCAATAGTTTCAAGACCTGCAAGCATACGTAAAAGAGTTGTCTTACCTCCACCAGAAGGTCCAACGATAGCCAGGATTTGCTTTTCAGGAATACTTAGACTGAAATTAGACAGGATTTGTTTATCTCCAAATTTCTTATTGATATTTCGTAATTCTAACATGGCAGCCTCCTATCTATAATAACTATACTTCTTCTCAACTTTTTTGGAAATAATTGTCACAATCCCAATCAAAATCAAGTAAATGGCTCCTGCCAAGAACATAGGAACCAGACTAGCATCACGGTTGGCAGCTGTTCGACTAGCCAAGATAAGATCAGAAATTCCTAGAGCATAGACCAGAGAGGTATCCTTGACCAAACTCATAACTTCGTTAAAGACACTAGGAAGAACAATCTTGGTCACTTGGGGCAAGATAATATAGCGCACTGTGTCAAAAGGGCTAAACTTCAAGACCTTGGCTGCCTCATACTGTCCTCTTGGAATAGTGTCAATTCCCCCACGGAAAATTTCTGCAAAGTAAGCCGCATAGTTGAGAACAAAGGCAATAATAGCTGCAGGAAGGCGGTCTAAACGAATCCCAATACTTGGGAGCACATAATAAATAAAAATCAATTGCAAGAGCAAGGGGGTGCCACGCATAACCCAGATGTAAATGTTAATCAGATAATGGAGGGGCTTCCAATGGACTTGCAAGGCAAAGGCAATCAAAACGCCCAAAGGAATCGAAAATAGCAAGACCAGTGCAAAGACCTGTACAGTCGTGCTCGCACCATTCAGTAAACTCGGTAATATCTCAAATAAATAAGACATACTGCACCTCCTAAAAGTAATTGTTCCTATTATAGCATGAATAAACAAAATAACCAACCATTTTTGCAAAAAAATTCTATCATATACAAGTCATAACCACCCGT
>NZ_VMMW01000067.1:0-992 GCF_013277425.1 Streptococcus sp. 79 | reverse complement strand
TCTGCTTTGACTGTTATTTCAAGTACAGGCGAGGAGTATGAGGTAAGTGAAACATTACAAGAGAGTCCAGGAACTAATAATTTTTCACTTCCCGATGTTTCACCGACTTATGGTCAATATTATACAAATCAGTCAGAAGTCATTATTGGTAAAAATGATTTAGTTAAGGTAAAAAATACTTTACAATATCCTTACTCTACATCAGCTTATGTAGAGTAAGAATTTCGTGGTGTGAAAAATGGTAAAGATGTAACTTATTGAGGGAGTGCCAATTTTATAAAGGATAATGTCCTTATTACTGCTGCTCATAATATTTATAAACATGAGTTTGGTAAAGATGCAGAAGAACTATATGTTACTCCTGCTCGTACTCCAAATAGTGTGCCGTTTGGTCGGATAAAAGTAAAAGAAGCTCGCTATTTAAAAGAATTTCGAAATACTGATCCAGATGAGCTTACTACCTATGACTTAGCAGTTTTAATTTTGGAAGAACCGATTGGCGCTCAATTGGGGACGTTAGGACTTCCCAATAATTTAGAAAATACTAAAAATCTAGATGTAACAGTTACGGGATATTCTGCTGTTAATAAGGATATTAAGCAGATGTATACTGATACAAAAACGATACTTCAAGATACAAATGATTTTTTATTCTATCAAGTAGATACTTTGCGTGGTGCAAGCGGTTCAGCAGTATATGATTCTACCAATAGGGTTGTCGGAGTTCATACCAATGGGAGTAAGGCAGAACAGATGAATTATGCTGTTAAGTTAAATGAGAAGGCTCTATCTTTCATCTACTCTGTTATTAAAGGGCATTCTATTGATGGATGGAAGTTGATTAGTGATACTTGGTATTATTATAAGAATAGTAATAAACAAACAGGTTGGCAAAGTATAAATGGGAAATGGTATTATCTGGAAACCTCTGGTTCAATGGCAACAGGTTGGAAATATATACGAGGCAGATGGTATAGATAGGAAGCGAGTCG
>NZ_VMMW01000066.1:0-11165 GCF_013277425.1 Streptococcus sp. 79 | reverse complement strand
CCCAGCCATGGAATCAGGGGGCGAGGAGAATCAAACTCTTGCCCCACAAGGTACTGAGTCTAATCATCCATCTAAAGCAACTGCTGAGACCAAAGATTCTGAACCAGCAACCCCAGCCATGGAATCAGGACGCGAAGAAGATCAATCTCCTGCGGAACAAAAGGGTGAGGAGAACCAGCTGGAGAATCCAGTTGAGGGGGTAAAGGATGTTGGTGAGTCTGCCCCACAAGAACCCCAAAAACAACCAGAACAACCAGAACAAACGGCTCCATCTCCAGAGGTCAACCCAAGTCAAGGAAACGAACCAGAATCAGCTGTTCAGCCTGAACCCTTATCTCCCCAAGAACAGTCAGATTCACAAGAGCAACCAACTGTCCCAAGTCCAGTAACGAAAGAAAAAGTATTGGAATATAAAACAACATATAAAGCTTCACCAGCCTTAAATTACAAAGAGCAACGAGTAGAAGTAGCAGGCGAAAATGGTAAGGAAGTGACAACTACTTCTTACAGTTTTGATGAAAGTACTGGGAAAATAGTAGAAAACACTTCAACAAAAATAGAAAAACATCCAGTAGATAGAGTTGTTAAGGTTGGAAATGTAGAAGAAACAAGATCAACAACCAAAAGACGTGAACAGTTTATCGCGGATGAGTCACTTGATAAAGGGGTTAAAGTAGTTAGAGAACAAGGTCAAGATGAAGAAACAACGACTATAAGTGTTTATAAAGTAAATTCGACGACAGGAGAATTAACTGATCCAGAAGTTTCAACAAAAGTAGCCAAAGCAATGCAAGCGAAAATAACGGCAGTAGGAACAAAACCAACAGTTCAATCACAAGAAATTCCTTTTAAGACAATTTATAAAGCATCGTCAGATTTAAGTTACAATGTGCAACAAGAAGAAACACCAGGGGAGAATGGTAGCTCAGTATCAACTACAACATACACAGTAAATCAAGAAACAGGAGCTATCTCAGAAGAAACTACAACAGAAAACACTCCAGCTAAAGACAAAATAGTAAAAGTTGGAAATGTAGAAAAGATCGTGTCACCTATAGAAATCACCGAGTTGAGAAAAGATAACCCTGAACTTCCAAAAGGAAAAGAAGAGGTTGAAGATGCAGGTGAGCAAGGGGAAACAACCGTCACTAAAACTTATGAAGTTAATCCGGAGACAGGAGAGTTAACAAATCCAATTGAGAAAACTGAAATAACTAAAGCTATGCGACAAAAAGTAATCTTGGTTGGTACTAAAGAAGACACTCAAATTCCTCAGACCAAAGTAGAGACCAAAGCTGTTCCTTATGAAACCATTTATGAAAAGAATGAAGCGCTAGACCACGGCGTTACAAGAGTAAAAATTTCGGGTGTTGAGGGACAAGAACAAGTTACTACTACCTATACCAAAGATCAAGCAAGTGGCAATATTTCTGAGAGTAAAACTGTCAAAATAGTAGCCAACAAAGTTGATCAAGTTGTAGAAGTTGGAACTAAACCGAGTGTTGAAACCACTGTCCTATCTCATAAAATGATCTACCAGGTGAATCCTGCTTTGGAGTTCAGAAAAGAGGAAGTAGCGGTTGCAGGGCGTGATGGTTCGGTGGAAACTAGGACGACTTATCAACTAGACCAGGCAACAGGTCAGGTGACGGTATCTGACACCACTAGACAAGTAAATCCAGCAGTCGATAAAGTGATTCAAGTTGGTAATGTGGAAAAAGTAATACAACCGATTGCTGTTACTGAGGAACGAAGAGAGGATTCTTCTCTTGCTAAAAAGATGGAAAAGGTAGCCTCTGAAGGAGAAGTTGGTGAGAATACACTGACCAGAACCTACGCTATCAATGAACAAACTGGTGAATTGGTTAATCCTCGAGAAGTGAGTCAAATAACAAAACCAATGAAACCGAGAGTTGTTTTAGTTGGTAGTCAGGAGGATAAACCACACATCCTTCCAACAAATAGTGAGAGAGAAGATGCTGTGGATGTGTCTGCTCTGACCACAAGCGCGAGGTCAGTAGACTTCTTACATGACAGTAAACTAAAAGCACAGTTAGAGCCTACCTATGATCCTCGAGATATTATAACAAGGAGAATTGCGCTCAGAAAAACACACCCAAATATCACTGACCAAGAGGTCAAAGATATGTTGCGCATAGAGTATCTTCAAAAACTGTCAATCCAAGAAAGCTTTGATCAGACGAAGAGGCAAGCTGAGTCAAGTTTCAAAAAGATTGCCTCGCATACATTAGGAATTATAGGAGATACCCCTGAAAATCGCAGCAAGGTCAAACAAGAGCTGGAGCAATACAAAGAGCAGATTTTGTTGGGACTGTCTTATATCAATCGTTTTTATAATATTCAATTTGGGGACACGAATATTCGTGATATTCTGGCCTTTAATCCAAGCTCATTTGGTAATAAGACAATGACAGCCTTGGATAGTTTGAAAAAATTAGGATCCATGTCTTATGAAGAGATGAAATTGACCAATAGTCCTCAAACATTTACAAAGTATTTATCTACCATTACAGGTAAGGCTAGCTTGAAGGAATTTTTAGACAGCAATCGCCAACTCTTTACGTCAGATGATGCGGATACCTGGCTTAAAAAATCTAGCCAAGCTATGATTGTTGAAAAACCATCTAAGGAAAATCCTTCAGCGCATGTCGGGCTGTATAGCAAGTTGACAGCTGGGGAAAAGGATCCTCGTAAACAAGAGGCTAATATGGCTGCTATTTTGGGACTTTTGAATGTGAAAGAACCAAATGTTTATGTGATTAGTAATATGGCGACGATTACTTACGGTAATATTGGTTCCTATATAGATACTTCTCTCGCCCAGTCTAATCCAACTAAGTACCAGGCTGAGCTTGCTAGAGTCAAGTCTTTAATTGAAAAGGCGGCTGTACAACAAGCCAACTATGTCGATACTCTTTATCGTATAACAAAACCAGAAAATCGTGATAAGTTGCTGACAAATCGCTTGATTATTGATACGATGAAGAAATATACAAGTAATCCGAATGCCCAGATTGATAGCACTTGGTCACCAGCTACTGGTAGTGGAGCTGATAAGGGGGTCGACCAGTTTATGACTCCTATGAATTACTATTCTCCAGTAAGTAAGGTGGGAGCTGAGGCTAATGGATTAGGTGTCCGTTACTTTATAGATAGAGTTCTGGATGATAGAGGTTCAGCGACTTATTCTCATGAAATGACGCACTTACTAGATAGAACGGTCTTGTTTAATAATCACGGTCGTCGAGATGGTACAGCCGCAGAGTTTTATGCGCGTGGTATTTTTGAAAACTCCTATAATCCAGAAAAGGATACTTATTTCAATCTCAACTTTGTATATGATGAGAGTGATAAGGATGGATTTTACAATAAGACACCTGATCGATTTAAAACGGCAGAAGATTTGCAATCTTACATGAAGGGAAGTTTTGATGTCCTTTATACTCTAGATTATCTAGAAGCTGAGGCAACGAAAAATCTAACTGATGAAGAAAAAACTAAATATTTCAAGAAAATAGTTCCGATTAGTTCACCATTTAGAAGATGGATAGATTATCGTAATACAGTAATTCCAGCAACTCATAAGAGTGAGGAGATTCAAGCACTGACCTTAGAAGATGCCAAAAACTTGACAGATATTGATAGTTTAATTGACAATCATATCCTGGTCAATCGTTATATCATTGCTGGCTTTAAGGATAAAGGTAAAATTGCACCAAATGGTTACTATACCGTTGATATGTTTGATACCATTTATGGTGTTAGTCAAAATGACTCTGGTATGAGTGGGGACATCACCTTTAGAAAACAAGCCTTTGAATTGATGGCTGCTTTGGGCTACTATGAAGGATTTGTTCCTTATGTATCAAATCAGTTTAAAGAAGAAGCTGAAGCAGAGGGAGTACCGTTATCAGATAAATATATTTTTGATAAAATTCTAGGAAAAACATATGCTGAGTTCAAAAAAGAGCAAATAAATGAGCGTGTTGAGAAATTAGGTAAGTTAACACCAATTACTATAAATTACAACGGAAAAGAAGAAGTGATTGATAGTAAAGAAAAATTACAAGAGCTTATGAATAAAGCTGTTAAAGAGGAACTTGCTCAAATAAAAGCAGGAAACACAACAGCTCAGAAATTTATGTTTATTGAAACTCCAGTTCAAAAACTGAAAAAAGCGATTTATAAAGCTTATCTCAAAGATTCAGATGACTTTAGACAGTCGATTTACAATAGTTAAGACAAAAGGGACATCTCTCTGGAATGAACATTCAGAGAGGTGTTTTTTGCGCTCTTGTAAGGTTTGACCTTGTTTCTTGAAAATGACAGTTTATATGAACATGGAGTGATTTTCAGACTTTTCCACAAATTATAGAATCTTTTCTGAGGATTTAGGGAGTGATGGAGGAAGTCTTGAAAGCGCTTTTGTTTTGTGCTATAGTCAAGTCAATAGACTTGTTTAACGAGGAATGCTTGTATGAGAAGAGAAGAAGTTTTACGAAATCACTGGTTTTTTAGTCAAGAGGTGGGGAAAGAAGAGGCCTTGGCGCCGGATTTTCAGAGGGAAAATTGGCAGTCGATTCAAGTACCACATGACTGGAGTATTTACAATGATTTTGATCAGTATTCTCCAGCGCAAAATGAGGGTGGGCAGCTAAATGGTGGTCAAGCTTGGTACCGGACACAGTTTTACTTGGAAGAAGATGTCAGTCTTGTTTCGGTGCGTTTGCTCTTTGATGGGGTTTACATGAATGCCCAAGTCTATATCAACGGGCAAGTGCTGGGCTATTATCCCAATGGCTATACACCCTTTTCTTATGATATCACCCCTTATCTAAGAAACGATGGGACAGCCAACCAGCTTGCGGTTTTTGTGGAAAATCAGCAACCTAGCAGTCGTTGGTACTCTGGTAGCGGTATTTACCGGGAAGTAAAATTGTTGATGACAGATTCGGTGCATCTGGATTTGTATGGGATTAAGATAGAAAGTCCCAAGCTCAAGGAACAAAGAGATAGATGGGTGGAGACTCAGCTTACAAGTAAGGTTTCAAATGATGGCTCTCAGTCTGTGTCGGTGTATTTGGAGCAGAGTATCTGGTATGATGGACAACAGGTTTCAGACTGGCAGGCGACAGACTCTCTGGTGATTGAGTCTGGGGACAAATATTCTTTCCAACAAGCCATATCAATTTTCCAACCTTTGCTTTGGGATATTGACCATCCTTACCTTTACCAATTGAAGACTCGCCTTTACAAAGATGGCATTTTGGTTGATGAAGAAGAGGAGACCTTTGGTTACCGCTATATGGATTGGCAAGTGGATAAGGGCTTCTTTCTAAATGGTCGCTGGTTGAAGATTCATGGGGTTTGTTTGCACCATGACTACGGAGCGCTGGGAGCTGTGGAAAACAGGTCAGCTGCTGAGAGACGCTTGCGCCAGATGAAGGAAATGGGCGTCAATGCTATTCGAATTACCCATAATCCAGCCAGTAGCATTTTACTCGCTCTAGCTGCCAAAATGGGGCTACTCATCCAAGAAGAAGCTTTTGATACCTGGTATGGAGGCAAGAAAGAATATGACTATGGTCGCTTTTTTGAGGAAGAAGCGACTCATCCAGAAGCGAAAGCAGGCGATTTCTGGTCAGATTACGATTTGCGCACCATGATTGAGCGTGGCAAGAACAATCCAGCGATTTTTATGTGGTCCTTGGGAAATGAAGTCAGCGAAGCAAATGGAGATGCTCATTCATTGAAGACTATCAAACGCTTGCTAGAAAGGGTCAAGGAAGTGGATGAGAGCCGTTTTGTGACCATGGGAATGGACGAGTTTCGCTTTGGAGATGGGTCTGGAGGCCATGAAAAGATAGCCGATTTGCTGGATGTGGTAGGCTTGAATTACTCGGAAGACAATATTGATGGGATTCGCAAAAGACATCCTAAGTGGCGACTTTATGGATCTGAAACCTCATCGGCTACAAGGACGCGTGACAGCTATTTTCGCCCAGATAAGGAATGGGTTGGGGATAATCGCCGCGTGCGGAATTTTGAACAGTCAGACTATGGCAATGATCGAGTTCCTTGGGGGAAGACAGCGACGGCTTCTTGGATAGCAGATAGAAATCGGCTAGACTATGCGGGTCAGTTTATCTGGACAGGAGTGGATTATATTGGTGAGCCCACTCCTTGGCACAATCAAAATGACATGCCTGTAAAGAGTTCCTATTTTGGGCTTGTGGATACGGCAGGGATTCCTAAAAATGACTATTATTTCTATCAAAGTCAGTGGTTGGACCTAGATCAGTATCCCATGGTTCATATCCTACCCCATTGGAATTGGGAAATCCACAAGAGTTATCAACAAGTTGTGGATAAGTATGGGGATATCCCTGTTCGAGTGTATTCAAATGCCCGTTCTGTAGAGCTATTTCTCAATGGAAAATCCCAAGGTAGGAAGACCTTTCAGGAAAAATGGACTTCAGACGGTCGAAGATACCAGGAGGGACAAGGTTCTGACCAGCTCTATCTAGAATGGCGATTGGCTTATCAACCGGGAGAATTGCGTGCTGTGGCCTATGACCGTCAAGGTCAGCTTGTGGCAGAAGATAGGGTGGTGACTGCAGGTAAGCCAGCCAAAATCGGGCTACATGCTGAGAAGACAAAACTGGAGCCAGATGGGCAAGACCTCCTCTATCTCTATTTTGATGTATTGGACAAGGATGGAAATTGGGTGCCGACTGCTTCCAATCAGCTTCATTTTGAAATTGAAGGCCCTGCTCTTATTGTAGGTGTGGATAATGGTAGGCAGGCCAGTCGTGAACGTTACCAAGCCCAGAAAAATGGTCGGTTTAAGCGGAAAGCCTTTCATGGCAGAGGTGTCCTCTTAGTTCAGAGCTTGGAGCGGGTAGGTCAAGTGAGAGTAAAGGCCAGTGCCAGAGGGCTAGAGCCGGCAAGTTTCGATCTCTTAGTGGGAGAGGATTTGGCTTGCCAGTCAGTGAAAAATCAGCGCTTATTTGAGATTCGAGTGGACAAGCAGGCAGGATTACAAGAAGGGGATTCCCCAGCTATTGGACTTTATCCACAAACTGTGGATAACCTTGTGAACAAGGTGGGGAATAGTGAAGTGATTTGGGAGACGAGTGGTAGTGCCCACGCCATTATCAAGCAGGGAGTGCTTCATTGCTTGTCTGCAGGCGACTTGGTTATCAGTGCTATTTATCAAGGAAAGACCTATCAAACTCATTTGCAGGTGGCAGAAAATACCTCACTAGGGCAGGCAGTTTTTGTACGACCACTTCGCTTGTATACAGCTAAGGGGACTTATCCACATCTTCCATCTTCAGTTTTGGTGGACTATGAGTCTGGCGGTGCAAAACGAGTCAAGGTTGTTTGGGAGGCAATCTCCGAAGAAGATATGGCAAGCTTTCATGAGTTTATGGTATCTGGTCAGCTGGAAGGGCTGGATTTAAAGGCTTCTGCTCAGATTTGTGTCCAAGGGATTTGCGCTATTGAGACTGAAAGGATTTGGACGCTTGTCAAGGAAGCCCCACACCTACCAGACCGAGTTAAGCTAGTCTTATCAGATGGCAGACGAGATACGGCCAAGGTGACTTGGGATGAACTCGATCCTCAAGTCTATGCTCAGGTAGGAGAATGTATTCTTACAGGACAAGTAGCGGGCTGTGAGTTGCCAGCAACAGTCACCATTCATGTGACAGATGCCAGTGTAGATGGGGAAGTCATTTCCAATCAGTGGACAGGATCCAACCTGCCTCTGGTATTTGCTTCCCACTCAGAGCCTAATCACCCAGTCTCTTACCTCAATGACAAGGTCATTTCTCGGAAGAAATCGACAGCCAATACTTGGATTGCCAAGTCAGAGCAAGCCAATGTCGGCATTCTTTTTGGAGATGCAGGGATTTTAAAACCGCGATTTGTGGATAATGTGACCTTGTATTATGTCGAAAATCAAGACTACGTGGCGGTGGATCCTACCCATATCGATTATTATGTAGGGAATGAGCCTAGCTTGCCTCGGACTCCAAATCATTTGGACAAGGATTCTCTGCTCAAACAAGAGGAGAATTGGCGCCCTGTATCAGCTATCCGAAAAGTGTCAAGTGACAAGGATGAGGAGCTTCGTTTTGAATTTGACAAGGTGGAAACCTATGCCCTTCGTCTTCGATTTGAAAACTTGGCAAGCCCCCTAGCCTTAACAGAATTGCAAGTGTATGCCAAAAAAGTAAAGAAAAATGTAGATAGGAAGTAGTATGGTAAGAGCAATAAAACCGCATGGCCCCTTGCCTAGTCAGGCCCAGTTAGCGTATTTAGAGGATGAACTAGCAGCCTTTATCCATTTTGGGCCTAATACCTTTTATGACCAGGAATGGGGGACAGGTCAGGAGGATCCTGAACACTTTAACCCGACACAGTTAGACGCGCGTGAGTGGGTTTGTGTACTCAAGGAAACGGGCTTCAAGAAGTTGATTTTGGTGGTCAAGCACCACGATGGCTTTGTCCTCTATCCGACAGCTCACACAGATTATTCGGTTAAGGTCAGTCCTTGGAGGAGAGGAAAGGGAGACTTGCTTCTTGAAGTATCCCAAGCTGCCACAGAGTTTGATATGGATATGGGGGTCTACCTATCACCGTGGGATGCCCATAGTCCCCTCTATCATGTGGACCGAGAAGCGGACTATAATGCCTATTATCTGGCACAGCTGAAGGAGATTTTATCAAATCCTGCCTATGGAAATGGAGGGAAATTTGCTGAGGTCTGGATGGATGGAGCCAGAGGAGAGGGCGCGCAAAAGGTCAGTTATGAATTTGAAAAATGGTTTGAAACCATTCGTGACCTGCAGGGCGACTGCTTGATTTTTTCAACAGAAGGCACCAGTATCCGCTGGATTGGCAATGAAAGAGGGTATGCAGGTGATCCCCTATGGCAAAAGGTGAATCCTGATAAGCTAGGAACAGAAGCAGAGCTGAACTATCTTCAGCACGGGGATCCCTCGGGCACGATTTTTTCAATCGGAGAGGCAGATGTTTCCATCCGTCCGGGCTGGTTTTACCATGAGGATCAGGATCCTAAGTCTCTCGAGGAGTTGGTCGAAATCTATTTTCACTCAGTAGGGCGAGGAACTCCACTCTTGCTTAATATTCCGCCGAATCAAGCTGGGCTCTTTGATGCAAAGGATATTGAACGCCTCTATGAATTTGCGGCCTATCGCAATGAGCTCTATAAAGAAGATTTGGCTTTGGGAGCTGGGGTATCTGGTCCAGCTCTTTCCGCAGACTTTGCTTGTCACCATCTGACAGATGGTCTTGAGACCAGCTCTTGGGCAAGCGACGTAGGCTTGCCAATCCAGTTAGAACTAGACCTAGGATCTCCTAAAACTTTTGATGTAATTGAGTTAAGAGAAGATTTGAAGCTAGGGCAACGAATCGCTGCTTTTCATGTGCAAGTAGAGGTGGATGGTGTCTGGCAGGAATTTGGCAGGGGCTTCACAGTTGGTCATAAGCGCCTCTTGCGAGGGCCGATAGTAGAGGCACAGAAGGTGCGCGTGATGATTACAGAGACACAGGATTTACCTGTACTGACCAAGATTTCCCTCTATAAAACTCCTAGCTTATCAAAAAAAGAAGTTGTTCAGGGATTAGCATTTGCAGAAAAAAGCCTAGCTGTGGCAAAGGGAGAGACTCTTCATTTTAGGATTGAACGTAGCGAAAGTAGTACTCCTTTGGAAGCTAAGATTTCGATTCAACCGGGGACAGGTGTCCATGGTGTCGTCTATCAGGACGAGATTCAAGTCCTTCAATTCCAAGCTGGGGAAAGCAAAAAAGATTTGACCATACCAACCCTGTATTTTGCTGCCGATAAGACCTTGGATTTCTATCTGAATCTGACTGTTGATGGACAGCTGATTGATCAAGCTCATATTTTAGTTGAAACGAGATAAAATATCTTAACAACTCATTTCTTTTCCGAATAAATAGATAGTAGCAGTGAATCTAGTAAACCTAGATTTAAAAATGTGCTATAATGAAAGGAGAAGAAATATGACATTACGTCATCCGGGCATTAGCCCAACTAATGACTTGGTTGCTAAGAAAATTTTCAGCAACCCAGAAATCACTTGTCAGTTTATTCGCGATATGCTGGACTTGCCAGCCAAAAATGTGACCATTTTGGAGGGAAGCAACATTCACGTCTTGCCTTCCCTGCCGTACTCGGCACAGGATTTCTATACCAGTATAGATGTTTTAGCTGAACTAGATAATGGCACTCAAGTAATCATTGAGATTCAAGTCCATCATCAGAATTTTTTCATCAATCGCCTGTGGGCTTATTTGTGTAGTCAGGTCAATCAAAACCTAGAAAAAATTCGCCAACGTGAAGGTGACACCCACCAGAGTTACAAACACATTGCACCAGTATACGCTATCGCAATTGTGGACAGCAATTACTTTTCAGATGACCTAGCTTTTCATAGTTTTAGTATGCGCGAGGATACGACAGGTGAGGTTTTAACCATCACCAATAATGGACAAGAAAATCATCTGGTTAAGATGGCGTTCTTGGAACTAAAAAAATACAGAGAAACCAGCAAAGACGAGGTTCGCAAGCCGTGGTTGGAGTTTTTTGGTAATAAGCCCTTTACTCAGGAACCCGAGCGAGCCATCAGCCAAGCAGATCAACTGCTGGACTACAAGAGCTGGTCCGAGGAGGACAGGGAGATGTTTAGTGAACAACGCAGACGCGAAGAACAAGCCTTGCTAGCGCAGGACTATGCCTTGGAACAAGCTGAAGAAAAAGGGTTGGAGAGAGGTCGTGCAGAAGGGCTTGAACGTGGTCGAGCTGAGGGGATTGAACAAGGCATCGAAAAAGGTTTAGAGCGTGGACTTGAACGTGGAAAACTTTTTGCCTTTCTGGATATGGTTCGCCAAGGACTTCTGACTTCCGAGGTTGCCAGCCATCAGCTGGGTATGAGCGTCGCTGAGTTTGAGTCGCTATTGAAAAAACATTACAAATAAGACCTAAAAAAATACAGAGAAACCAGCAAAGACGAGGTTCGCAAGCCGTGGTTGGAGTTTTTTGGTAATAAGCCCTTTACTCAGGAACCCGAGCGAGCCATCAGCCAAGCAGA
>NZ_VMMW01000065.1:0-16428 GCF_013277425.1 Streptococcus sp. 79 | reverse complement strand
ATTTCCCGTAAAAAAGCATCTGGATGAGCCTCTACAAAGGATTTCAATTCCTCTAAAGGAATCTTTCGGTTTTTGACGACTCGCTTTTTCCTCTCTAAGTGTCCTTGTTCACGTAAGTTCTTTTCCCACGTGAAGAGAGTTCTGACGCCGACATCAAAAACCTTGGCTGCCTCGACATGGCTGTTCCCCTCTTTGATGTAATCTAATGCTCTCTGTTTAAAATCTGTACTATATGCCATAGCTTTATTATAACATGCTTGTTTGAAACTAAGCAACTATATCACCAGTTTTAGATGGCTTTAACAGTGAAATTATCTCCTATTTGCCGAACTTAGTACAAATGAAAGCTATGCTAGAACAAGCCTTTACAGAGAACCATTACGAAAATACAATTCTCCATAGTGACCAAGGATGGCAATACCAACACGATTTCTATCGTCATTTTTTAAAGAATAAGGGAATCTAACCATCTATGTCACGTAAGGGTAACAGCCCAGACAATGGTATGATGGAGTCCTTCTTTGGGATTCTGAAATCGGAAATGTTTTACGGTTATGAGAAGTCGTTTCAATCGCTTAATCAATTGGAACAAGCTATTGTAGACTATATTGATTACTGCAACAATAAACGAATTAAGGTAAAACTAAAAGGACTTAGCCCTGTGCAATACAGAACTAAATCCTTTGCTTAAATTAATTGTCTAACTTTTTGGGATCAGTACATCAGTACATACACATAAAGGCGTTTTTGTTTGGGAATTACGTGATCTTGATGATATAATATAGAGAAATAAAATAAAAATAGGACAAATCAATCAGGACAATCAAATCAATTTCTAGTAATATTTTAGAAATCCAGATATACTATTCTAGTTTCAATCTACTATATTTTAGCCCCCTCAATTTAATGAAGGGAGGTGTTGCCGATGTTAGAAACTTTACTCACAGTGTTTCTAGCTCTGTTACTTATTAACGTGTTATCTGAGCTTTTCAAGTTATGGCTTAAGAAACGTAAGAAGTAATGGTTAACCCTTTAAGAGGGTAGCAAAAAAAACCATCGGTGGCACGGTGGGGCTTTTTAGTTACATATGCTGTAACTTTACTCACATTGTAAGTTCATTCTAACATATAACACCCAATATTTCAAGCTTTTGTTTTGATATTCCTCAGAGGTCATTCCGCAATCTTATAACACTGAATCCTGTGGTTTGAGTCCGCTCCACTGAAATTAGCACGCATGCATTCTACAGCAAAGAAATCAACTCTTTTCTAGGGGATTTCCGCCCTCATTTTTGTCTTTTGTGCTAAAATAGATTTATAAATTGAAAATAAGGAATGTTTATGAAATCAGGTAATGGTTTTTGGAAAGGCTGTCTCTATTTTTGGGGCTTCTTGTTCTTACTGGGCCTTTTGGTTCAATATGCTCTCCCACTTGCGGCTTGTGTCCTGCTAGGCTATGGTGGTTATCGTCTCTATAAACGTTGGCGCTATCCTCTTTTGCAGGATCGTTCGCTCGATGATCGGATTGAGCTTTTAAAAGCCAGGATTCGTCAGGCGGACAAGGATATTCAGCAATTGGAGGGAACTTTAGTAGAAAAAGGTTCAGATTCCTATAAGAGTCTGGCCAATCAAGTATTGATCGAACTGAGGGAAATCCATCAGGAGGCGGTTCGTCTCAAGTCCTATATCGATGCTGATATCTACAACCGTATTGACAAAAAGGTTCGTACAGTAAGGGCAAACATCGATGTTCAGCTAGAACGTTTGGATAGAGAAAGTCAGGTAGATCTTGAAAATGCGGAGCCAGAGGAATTAGCTCCAGAATTGTCCCAGACCTTGGCCAATATTGCCATTGACCATCAGGCCATTTTAGACAAGATTGCTACCTCGGCTGAGGGGGATAAGGAAGAATTGACGGCCATTCATAGTTTGAAGATGGAGAAATTCAAAACGATTTTAGAAGGCTATTTAAAGATTAAGGCCAATCCTAAAAACTATAATCGAGCAGAAGAACGTTTACAGCAAGCTAAAGCAGCTATCGAACAATTTGACCTTGAGCTGGACCAGGTGTTGAGAGAACTCAATGAAACAGATATGCGTGATTTTGATATTAGTTTGCGTATCCTAGAAAAAGATCGTAAAGAATAGGTTAGAAACAAAGGAGTAACCATGACAGAATTTAATTTTGATATTGACCAGATTGCCAATAATACGGTAGCTAAGGTGGATAAGACAACCCAAATCATCGAGACCAATACTGGCTCGGACAAGACCTTGACCTTCCTTGAGAAGCTGAGCCCTGAGCAACAAGAAGGGATTAAGGCGCACGTGCCCCAGTTGGTAGACCAGTTTGTCACCAATCAAAATGCTCTTTTGGATTTTGGCCAATCTGCTGTAGAAGGTGTGAACAATACGGTCAACCGTATCTTGTCAGAACAAAAGAAACTGCAGATTCCCCAAGTGGATGATCTTCTCAAGAATACCAACCGTGAGTTGCAAGGCTTTGTAGTCAAATACAAGAACGCTGAAATTGCTGAGTTAGAAGAAAAGCCAAACTTTTTGCAACGATTGTTTAACAAGAGCAAGAATACCCTACAGGAATTTTACTTTGACTCAAAAACAGTAGAGCAAAAGCTCGATGGCATGGCTGCCGCAGTGGTCAAGCAAGAAGATGTGCTAGCTCGAAATATCGTCTCTGCTGAGATGTTGATTGAGGACAATACCAAATCCATTGAAAATCTAGTGGGAGTGATTTCCTTTATCGAAGCCAGCCAGACAGAAGCTGGCAAGCGCGCTGCAGAACTGAAAGCTCAAGCTGACCAACTCGATACAAGTACGGTAGAATACCAAACCAAGTCACAAGAATTGGCCCGCATGGCTGAAGTGGTCAATACCCTTGAACAACAGCACACTGAGTATGTCAGCCGTCTCTATGTTGCCTGGGCAACAACACCTCAGATGCGCAATCTTGTGAAGGTGTCATCTGATATGCGCCAAAAATTGGGAATGCTTCGTCGTAATACGATTCCGACAATGAAACTTTCCATTGCCCAACTGGGTATTTTGCAACAATCCATGAAATCAGGTGTCGTGGCAGATGCCATTGTCAATGCCAATAATGCTGCCCTTCAGATGCTAGCTGAGACCAGCAAGGAAGTGATTCCGCAGATGGAAAGAATTGCCCAAAGCCCGACAGTCGCTGTTGAGTCTGTTACCAAATTGGCTGAAAGTCTGGTCGCTCAAAACCAAGGTATCGTCGCAGCTATTGAATTGGGACGCCAGAAACGTGCCCAACTAGAAACAACCATCGTCAAGTCCGCAGAAATGATCAACGATTCTGTCAAACTACGCGATGAGAAAATCGTCCAAGCCCTTCTCGACCAAGGCAAGGCTGCTCAGAAAGAAGTACAAGAATAATACACAAGGATGCTGGGAAAAACTCAATTTCAGGAGAAAATGAAGTAAATCTTTCTACAATAAAACACATAATATCAAGGTTGTATAATTCTTGATATTATGCGTTTTTTTGATTTCAAAGACTTTTTCTCCAGACTCTTGTGATTCTATATTTACCTTTTCTATTCTTTTTGCTTTTATGATAAGGCAGGTTATTTGAATTTTTTTTTAATTCATTAAGTACCGCTCTATTAGATTTTTTATCATCTTTTAATTCGAATTCTTTAGATTTATAAATCAAATAGTCTGAAAAATCTGGAAATAAGGCATTTGTTTCATAATTGTACTCTTTTAACTTTCGTAAAAGTTCTCTTTGAATTAATTCATAGTAGTCGCCAGAAATTCTTTCCTCTTGATTATTTTTATCAGAACCTGATTTGACAGACTTTCCTTCTAAAAATTTAATTACTCCGTCTAAATTTTTAGAAGATAGATCATCTTCTGGCTTAGTATGATTAGAGCTTTGCTGATTTTTTAAAGACTTAATAGAGGCCTCTATATTAAATTTGATATTTAGAATAATTCTATCGATAGGTTTATAATTTTCTAATTCTATTTCATTTTTTTTAAAATTTATAAATTTAATAAGTTTATCAAAATTTATAAAAGCACCTTTTTGTGCCCGTATTCTCTTATTTGTAATTTTCTTATGAACTAAAGAAATTATTCCATTCTCACTATCATTGCTGGAGTCAATTTTATAGAACTCTAACTGAGGATTTTTTATTTTCCCAAAACCTAACATAAACAACATGGCTATGAATGGATTTTCGGAAATATCTAGTAGACTTGTTGGCAAACCATAATGTTGTAAGATAGCTAATTCATCAGCTCGGATATCTAACATTTCTTGATTTAAAGGGACATATTTAACTTCATCAGGAAATTCTCTAGAGATATTTAGATAAAGAGATTCAAAAGTGTTACAGTATTTATTTCCTTCACTATTTTGTAAATTTCTAAATATCCCTGGTACTGTTTCCCAATCTTCTCTTTGTCCCCTATAGTAATTATAGCCTTGTCTTTGAAACGATGTAATCATTTCTTTTATTAAGTAAAATAAACTCCATGAATTTTTTTCATCTTTATATCCTAATCCCGTACCTGCACTTAATAAATATTTATTGATATCATCGATTTCATCTTGCAATTTAGAGTTTTTATTTGTTGATGAGAGTTCTAGATTTTGAATTTTGTAAATTGGTGTTAAATCTTCCTGAGGTTGGTTTATTCCAATTATATTTATTACTATTTTAAAATCATTAAAGATTTTTGAATTCAGTTGATTTTTTATTTCTTCAGGGGATGAATAATAGGTCCCTAAATTTTCATAGAATTTATCCCTAAGTAACATAAAATTCTCCTTAAATGGACAATACACCCAAATTAATAAGTCTATATTTCATAGCCGGATTGGACACATTTAATTTTTCAGCAAGATAAGTAATAATAATTTCATCATTTAAAGTATCTAATTCCTCCCAGGTCATAGAATAATCTATTGCCATTCTATCGATTGCTTTTATGATTAACTTTTGCGGCATTAGTAGTTCTGCTGCAAACTGGTTAGCAGCTCTTTCTTTAGCATTCGCTACTGGTGTTTGTTCACGTTCAGAAATTCCTTCATGTTTTAACACAAAATGGCCTAATTCATGAGACTTAGTAAATCGTTGACGCTGTAGCGGTTCCAAAATATTAACATACATTTTTTTAGTGTCAGCATCATATTTTCCAGAATGCGAATCGAAGTATGTTTCTATAACCTCAATTCCTAATTCAGCAATAATTTTATCAATATCTATACTATATTCATCTGATTGAAGTTCAATGTCTGATATTACTTCTTTTTTATTGTCAAAATAAGACATAAAATCTGTTGAGTATAGTTCGCTATATTTATAGACTTTACACATTATAAATTCTCCTATTTATATTTTTTATTTTTATTAAAAAATTATGAATTATTCTAAGTTATCATGATACAAAAATAGTTTATATTACTATTCTAAACTAAAAAGATCTTTTAGTCTATAGATAGATTGAAAATTTAAGAAAGAAACTACCTTTACTCTGAAATAAGAGATAAAACCATGGGAAACCTTTTCACTACTAGTCTTTTATGATACAATAGAAGGAAGTAAAGGCGCTGTTTTTTCGATGTCGCAACGCCTTGGATGAATGAAAAGGAAGAGTCCCTATGGTTTTCAGATTTAAGCAAATAACTAGCTTGCATATATATATATAAACTTGCGTTTTCATACCCATTTTCAAAACCTGCCAATCTTTTTGGTAGGCTTTTTGCGTTGTAGAAATGGGGTATGAACATGGCTTACACCTTATCAAAAGAATTAGAGCAAGAACTCATCGTTTCAGCACCTGAGTTACAGCCTAGTTATACTGCCATCGTAGAATACCTAGAAGCTATCAACCAGAAAGGAGCATCTGGAAGCAATTCTCAGGAACTCCAGAACCAGCTTGCTATTCAGCTGAGACGTTTAGAAGATTTAGTGCAGGGTTATATTCAAATAAAGAAGAATCCCCATCACTACCTAGATGCAGATAAAGACTTGACGGCAGCCTATCAAGCCATTAAAGGGACGGAGCAAGATCTTCTCAAAAAATTGCAATATCTCAATCAAGCCGCCTTGCAGGATTTCCATATCAGCCAGAGACTCTCTCCCAAAGATGAGACTGCTATCCCTGTAGCAGGTAAAGCCAAAACCAAACAGGAATTGGCTATAGAGCGAGATTTGATCAACCAGTTGACAAAGGGAGAAAGTCAATGGGTGTATCGACCTGAGTTAAATACAGAAGACCTCCTATGGGGAAACTTTTTTGCCAAGCTGGAAGCCAATAATGTCCGCATTTTGCAAGACCATCCCCTTACAAATTCAGAGAAAAATCAAATTAAAAACCAGCTCAATTTCGTCAACTTCTACGAAGCAGCCAAGTGGATAGCAGGGGAAAATGGCATTGCCAAGGTGCAGGTTCAACGTGAAGATGCTAGTTTAGGCACCATTCGCTTGGAAGTCTTGTGGAGAAACAATGTCGCTGGTGGCAAATCCAGCTATGAGGTTGTCAACCAAGTCATCACAGGCGGAGAAGGGATTCGCCAGCGTCGTGGGGATGTGACTTTGCTAATCAATGGTCTGCCTATGATTCAAATCGAACTGAAAAGCCGTTCTCATCCTTATATGGATGCCTTCCGTCAGATTAAGAAATACGACCAAGAAGGACAGTTCAGAGGTATTTTTTCAAGTCTTCAGATGTTTGTCGTCTCTAATGTCACAGACACTCGCTACATCGCAGCTGCCAAAGCCAACAAGCTAAATGAACGCTTCTTGACCAAGTGGGTGGATAGTGAAAATAGCCCCCAACCCCAGCTATTTGACTTTGCAGAGTCTGTCTTGTCGATACCGAGAGCCCACGAGATGGTCATGCAGTATTCTGTCATCGATGATGACAAGAAGGCCTTGATTTTATTGCGTCCCTATCAAGTACATGCCATTGAGGCTATCCGTGAAGCCAGTCGCAAGCGCCAGTCGGGCTATATTTGGCATACGACTGGTTCAGGAAAGACCCTGACCTCCTATAAGGTTTCACGCAATCTGCTCCAGATTCCATCTATCGAAAAGACAATCTTTGTGATTGATAGGACAGACCTTGACCAGCAGACGACCAGTTCGTTTCAGTCTTACGCAGAGAATGACATGATCGATATCGACGAGACCGATGATACACAGGAATTGGTTAAAAATCTAGCTTCTGATGACCGCCGTGTCGTTGTGACGACCATCCAGAAAATCAATGCCATGATTCGTCAGTTTGATGAAGGCCGTCACCAAAAGGTCTACAATCGTATCAAGCAACTCAAACTAGCCTTTGTCGTCGATGAATGCCATCGCGCAGTGACTCCTGAACGCCAACGCCACCTAGAGCACTTCTTTACAAATTCTCTCTGGTATGGGTTTACAGGAACTCCTATCTTTACAGAAAATAAACGTGAACAAAAAGGAGACCTTGCTCAGACGACCGAAGAGCAGTACGGTGACTGCCTCCATCAATATACCGTCAAAGAAGCCATCCATGACAAGGCGGTTCTTGGTTTTAATGTGGAGTATCAGACGACCATGCCTGGTTGGGCAGAAGATGAGATTGACGAGGAGCGTTATGATGACGAAGGACATATGCTTGCCGTTTTAGATGCTATTCTCAATCGCTCAAGACGCAAACTCGGTTTCCAAAATGGGGTAGGAAAAACCTATGAAGCCATTTTGACTGTCAAAAGCATTGTCCGTGCGCAGGCCTATTATAACCTGATTAAGCAAGTCAAAAATGGAGAGAAGTCTCTAAGCATTTCGGAAAATGTTAAAAAGGTTTTGCCAGACTTCCCTAAGGTTGCCATTACTTACTCTGTGACAGAAAATGAAGCAAACTCCTATGTCAACCAAGCCTACATGGAGGAGAGCCTAGAAGACTACAATGCCATGTTTGGTACCCACTTTAGCCTAGCAACAATTGCTTCCTACAATAGTGACCTCAACGACCGTCTGGCCCGTAAGAAAGAACGCTTTGCCTTCCGTGAGGAACAGTTGGACTTGGTTATCGTTGTGGACCGCTTGTTGACAGGCTTTGATGCCCCTTGCCTATCGACCCTGTTCATGGATCGTCAGCCCATGAAACCACAGCATATCATTCAGGCCTTTTCACGAACCAATCGCCTCTTTGATGAAGGCAAGAAATTCGGCCAAATCGTCACCTTCCAAACGCCTGGCCGTTTTAAAGAAAAGGTGGATGAAGCTCTGAGCCTCTACTCAAATGGTGGCGAAACCAGTGTCTTAGCCCCAGAATGGCAGGAGGAGAAGGCCAAGTTTCTTGAGAAGGTTCATCAACTATTAGCCATCGCTCCAAGTCCAGAGCAGGTGCCTGATTTGGATACGGCTACAGATGCAGAATTAAAACGCTTTGCCAAGGCCTTCCAAGAATTTGACAAGCTCCTATCTTCTATACAGATCTATTCTGACTATGATGAGAAAGTCATCCTCAGAGAGATTGGCCTCAGCTTAGAAGACATCGAGAACTTTGCCGGCCAATATCACAATGTCATCGAAGAACTCCGCAGACGCAGAAAAGAAGACCAAGAAGATGAAGGTGTGTTACTGGATATCGAGTATGAGCTTGAATCCATCCGCACCGACGAGATAAACTATCACTATATCCTCTCTCTCATCCAAGCCCTGATTGAAAATCGGGAAAACCTCATCGGTAAAAAGGAAAAGGGTCTGGTAGATAACTATATCGAAGATTTGAACAAATCCAATCCCAAGTTATCCAGCCTCATCTCCAAACTCTGGCAGAATGTCCAAGCAGATGCTAAGAGCTATCAGGGGCAGTCTGTGACCCATAAGTTGGATGAGATGATTGAGCTAACAACCCAGAAAAAGATTCGTGAAACGGCAGATTATTGGCAGATAGGAGAGGATGAACTCCAGTTCGTAGTGGACAACTACCGCATCGGACGAGACAAGCAAAATGGTGAAAAAGCCATTACGGAATCTCAGGACTATCTGGCCTATAAGGAAGCCCACGGAGACAAGGCACTACCAAAACTCAAATACAAAAAAGCCCTCAAAGAGGACTATATGCGCATGATTTCAGAGGATATCTTACCGCTAAGAGGGAGATAGGTTTATACTCTTCGAAAATCTCTTCAAACCACGTCAACGTCGCCTTGCCGTATATATGTGACTGACTTCGTCAGTCTTATCTGCAACCTCAAAACAGTGTTTTGAGCAGCCTGCAGCTAGTTTCCTAGTTTGCTCTTTGATTTTCATTGAGTATTAAAAATAGTCAGAAAGATAATGTTGGGAAGGTTTTCGACCAATTAGGGTCAAAATTCCCCTATCTTCAAGATGCAAGAAAGCATCCTTGACCTTTTTCTTAGAGTAATGATGGTTGGACTGATTGGCCAGTTGGATGATGCTTCTATCTTCTATACCATCTCTCTTATCATCAACAAAGAGCTTGGACTGAGCGAGTAGAAACAAGATGTATTTCTCGACTTCCTCCAGCCCTTCTGTCTGCTCTATCTTAACTTTATAGCGATTCAGTTGCTCTTGTTTTTCAAGGAGGGTTTGGATAATATTTTCCTGTCCTTCCTTGATAAAAGTCAACAAGGTTTCAACGAAGAAGGTAGCATCGGCACGGTTGAGATGATCGCCAGTATTCCTAAAAGCCTTATAATAGTCTTGCTTATGGTGATTGATTTGTTGGGACAAAACTAACCCTGAAAATTTATCGAGTTTTCTAGACAAGTACTTGGCAAGGATATAGCGTCCTGTCCGACCGTTACCGTCATAGAAGGGATGTATATTTTCAAAAAAATAGTGTCCAGCACAAGCCTTGACAAGGTTTGGGATAGAATGGTCGTTTATAAAACGAATCCACTCTGTCAGCATGACCTGAATCTGTTCCTCCTTTTGAGGTGGGATATAGATGACTTTGCCAGTCTTGTCATCTTGAATAAAGACTGATTTTTGCCTAAAAAACTCTCCATCGAGTTCATCCTCTGGCGAAATTTCTCCTTGTGTCAATTGGTCATAAATCCCTCTGATATCTTCGAGCGATTGGATTTGGAGAAATTCATCCTTAAGGATTTGTTGATACATTCGCAAGGTGGAAAGATGTTTGATTTGTTCGGTCTTATAAGGGTCTTCCTCTAGGAGTTTCTCCACATCGACCAACTCTTTACGAGTTGTATGGATACCTTCGATTTCATTTGTGGAAATAATCGATCGGTAGAGTTGTTCTTTATAAAACTGATCGTGGGCAATCTTAGGGAGGGTATCAGCTATTTGGCTAATTCGTTGAGACTGCTGTGAGATAGTTTCCATTAGTTGGGAAATCCCAAGATGCAGGGTAACAAATAGAGGGTATTGGCTTGTTTTGACAGTATCGCGTTGCATTAAATGAGGATAAAGAGATGTCCTAATGGAGCTGTATCCCTGTAAGCGTAGTTGATACTCTTCCTCATATCGGTCACGATGACTGTAGTAGATTTTTCTAAGTTCTCTATAGTTCATATGTAGTCATCCTCGCATTTCAACGTTTTTTAACATTATATCACAAAATCAGCCTATCTATTGTTTCAAAATAGGTAAAATTGAATAATAGAATAGCATAGTTGCCTATCTAAAGTGCAAAAATAGCCAAAATTGAACAATAGAAATGACAGATAGACATTCTAAAGTGCAAAAATAGGTAAAATTGAAGAATAGAAATCAAAAAATTAAAATCTAAAGTGTAGAAATAAGAAAATTGAGTAATAGAAAGGAGGGGATATAGTGGAAAAATTATTTATTATCGGAAATGGTTTTGATATAGCACATGATTTAAGGACGAATTATCTATATTTCAAGAAGTTCGTTTATCAGCAGGCTTATGGGAAAGATGAACTGTTAGAGTCGTTGCAAAGTGAAAATGCCATAAAATTATATCTAAATAGAATTGATAAAGAAATATTGCTAGAAGAAATTGATGATGATACCATACCTGAAATGGAAATGGTACCAGATGGAGGAGATCTATATCCAGATGATGTAATTTTGTATAAGTTACTGTATCAGCTAATGAGTCAAATTACGGAAACTGAGAAATTTTGGTCTGATTTTGAAGAGAAATTAGCAGATTTTAATGAAGTGTCTATTGTTAATACAGATTGTATATATAACGCTAGAGATTTGGATGGCAGTATAATGGCTAGTAATGCTAATGAAATAGGAGAAATTCTAGCTAAATATGTATTATATTCTTTAAATAAATTATTTAAATTGTGGATAGAAGAAACATATTTTGAATGGACTGATAGAATTCTTAGAAATGGTGAAAATTCGTGTTATAAATTGTTAAAAGCTACAGTTTTGAAAAACTCTGATGCAACATTTCTAAATTTCAATTATACAAAAACGTTAGAGGATTTATATAGAATCCCTGAAGAGCAAGTTTTTCATTTACATGGAGTTATTGGTGGGGAAAAATTTATTTTTGGACATGGTTTTGATGATGAAGTAAGTGATTTCAATCCTCTAGATGTAGGAGCATATATGGAAGAAGTTGTTAATAAGTTAAAGAAACCAGTTGATAGTATATTAACTAATAATATACAGTTTTTCAAAAGTTTAAGCTCTATCAAAGAAATCTACTTCATTGGTTTTGGTATTCGGGATGAGGATGGAGTGGATGCTCCGTACTTTAAAGAAATTTTTAAACAGACACCGGATGTGAGCATTTATGTAGACCAGTTCGATAAGCAGAATGAATATACTATTAAGAAAACACTTAAGGCATGGGGGGCTCGTAAAGCTTATCAATTGCAATTTATAGATACAAATAAAGATGAAATAGTTGGAGGAGTAATATGACAAAAAAACCAAGTTATCGCTTTACGGGGTATACTGAAGTTTGGGAAGAGAAGAAGTTGGGAAATCTTGGGTCAGTTGAAATGTGTAGGAGGATTTTCAAAGAGGAAACTTCTGCGGAGTTTGAAATTCCTTTTTTCAAAATTGGTACTTTTGGAGGGGAAGCTGATACTTATATAACTAGAGAAAAATTTGAAGAATATAAAACAAAATTTGCTTATCCTCAAAGAGGAGATTTACTGTTATCTGCTTCAGGAAGTATTGGCCGCGTTGTTGAGTACGATGGAGATGAAGCTTACTACCAAGATTCAAATATTGTTTGGTTGAATCACCATGGTAAAATTAACAACAAGTTTCTTAAAGCTTTTTATAAGATTGTATCTTGGTCAGGAATTGAAGGAACTACAATAAAAAGATTATACAATAAGAATATTTTAGAGACAGATATTTCCCTCCCCTCCCTCTCCGAGCAAACTGCCATTGGTTCTTTCTTCCAAGATATTGACCAGCTTATTAGCCTTCAACAGCGTAAGTTAGAGGTGCTCAAAGAGCAGAAGAAAACTTACCTCAAGCTCCTCTTCTCAGCCAAAGGACAAACCAAACCAGCCCTTCGCTTCGCAGGATTTGAAGATGAGTGGAAGGAAGTGAAGTTGGGGGAAGTTACGAATATAAAAACTGGTGGTAGAGATGTTCAAGATTCTGTTGAGAATGGATTATATCCATTTTACATTCGTTCAGAAGAAGTAAAACGAATTAATTCATATTCTTTTGATGGAGAGGCTATCTTAATACCTGGAGAAGGAAGATTAGGAGAAATTTTTCATTATGTAAATGGGAAATTCGATGTTCATCAACGTGTTTATAAAATCTCTAACTTTACAGATGTTAACGCTAAGTTTGTACTACAGCAGATGAAAAAAGATTTTAAACAGCATGCTATGAGGAATACAGTAAAGGCAACGGTTGATTCGCTAAGATTGCCAACAATTCAGTCATTTACCGTCTTCGTTCCCTCTCTCCCTGAACAAGAAGCTATCGGTTCTTTCTTCCAAGACCTAGACAAGGCCATTGCCAAGCAAGAGGAAAAAGTCAACCAGCTCAAAGAAAGCAAACAAACCCTACTCAGAAAAATGTTTATCTAAGATACCAAGACCGTAAAAAGCCCAGTAAAAATAGGAAACTGGGACAGTATTCGATGAAGACCAGACAGTTTATCTTTTTTACCCAGCTTTTAGGTCGTGTTCGATTATCTAAGATACAAAGACCTCAGAAAGCTACACTAAACGAATGAAAGTAGAAATTGATAGGAGACCCTATGTCACAAACAGATTTATCAAGAGAACTCTACCAATCCCTCTGGAATGCGGCAGATATCCTGCGTGGCCAGATGGAAGCTAATGAATACAAGTCCTACCTCTTGGGCTTGATTTTCTACAAGTACCTATCCGACAACATCCTCCAAGCCGTCTGTGATAACTTGGACGAGACCTTTGAGTCCTTCCAGCAAGCACAGCTTCTCTATGAGGAAAACTTTGCGGATGCAGATGTCCGTGAAGACCTCATCGAGGTCTTAAATGACGAGCTAGGCTATGTGATTGAGCCTTCTCTGACCTTTACCAAGCTGGTCCAGTCTATCCATGAAGGAACCTTCCAGCTAGAATCCCTAGCCCAAAGTTTCCGTGATATCGAGCAGGCCAATGAAAAATTTGAAAATCTCTTCGAAGATATCGACCTCTATGCGAAAAAGCTAGGTAATACTCCACAAAAGCAAAACAAGACCATCTCTGAGGTTATGAAACAGCTCAACGACCTCAATGTGTCTAGTCATGCTGGTGATATCTTGGGTGATGCTTATGAGTACTTGATTGGCCAGTTTGCTAGTGATTCTGGGAAAAAGGCTGGAGAGTTCTATACACCTCAAGCAGTCTCTCACCTCATGACTCAGATTGTCTTTGCAGGGCGTGAGCATCAAAAGGGGATGTCGGTTTACGACCCGACCATGGGGTCTGGTTCTCTCTTGCTCAATGCCAAGCGCTATAGTAAGGAAGCTTCGACGATTTCTTACTACGGTCAAGAGTTGATTACTTCGACCTTCAACCTTGCTCGTATGAATATGATGCTTCATGGAGTAGCGATTGAGAACTATCACCTCAGCAACCACGATACCCTAGACGAAGATTGGCCGACTACCGAGCCGACAGACTTTGATGGGGTTTTGATGAACCCACCCTATTCACTGAAGTGGTCAGCAGATAGTGGCTTCCTGCAAGATCCTCGCTTTTCAAGTTATGGAGTTTTGGCACCTAAGTCAAAAGCAGATTTTGCCTTCCTCCTTCACGGTTTTTACCATCTCAAGCATAATGGAGTTATGGCCATCGTCCTTCCTCACGGAGTCCTTTTCCGAGGAGCAGCCGAGCAGAAGATTCGCCAGCACCTGCTAGAAGAAGGCGCTATTGATACAGTTATCGGCTTGCCAGCAAATATCTTCTACAATACCTCTATTCCGACAACCATTATTATCCTTAAAAAGAATCGCACCAATAAGGATGTCTTCTTTATCGATGCCTCAAAAGAGTTTGAAAAAGGGAAAAATCAAAACAATATGACCGAAGACCATATTGCCAAGATTTTGGAGACCTATCAAAAACGCGAGAATGTCGAGAAGTTTGCTCATCTAGCCAGCTTTGAAGAAATTGTCGAAAATGACTATAACCTCAACATTCCACGCTATGTCGATACCTTTGAGGAAGAACCCGTTGTTCCTCTAGCCGACCTCGCAGACCAGCTCGCAGAGATTGATAAAGAGATTGGAGAGGTAGAAGCCAGACTCGCACACATGCGCAGCCAACTAGTAGGCACAACACCAGAAGCCCAAGCAGAATTAACCGCCTATCTCGAAAAGTTGAATGAGATTTAGAGAGTAGGCTAAGAATGAAAACATCTCGTATAAATTGTACGAGGTGTTTTTGGATTTCGTTGATTTTTAGAAAATATTTTGCCAAATAATTTTTAGTGGAATTGACAGTCGTTAGACTCGGAAGTTTGATTTAACCCAGAAAATGGTCTAGTTGTTGTGATATAATAAAGTTAATTATTTTTAGGAGTAAGTAAATGGAACAAGGTTTATCATACTGGCAGTTTGCGCCAGAAAGTCAGTATTTGGATAGGAAAAGTGCTCGTAAAAAACCATTGGAACTCTTAAGACATTTGATTGCCTTCGCGAATGCAGAAGGTGGCCAATTAGTCATTGGTATTGAGGATGAAAAAAGAAATAATATTATTACAGGTTTTAAGGATGGGAATGCGTATCCAATTGAAGAGTTTGAAAAACTTAAGGGAGCATTAAGAGATAATCCTCTAAGTTTAAAATTTACTAAATTAGAAGTTAAAAATTATAAAGAGGAAGAAGATTTTATTTTAATTATTTCTGTAGAAGTATCTACTGATAGAGTGATTACTGCTCCCAACGATGATGTTTATTTACGACAAGGTGATGAATCTGTTAAATTAGGTTTTGAACAACGTATACAGTTGAGTTACGATAAGGGGCAACGTCATTTTGAGGATGAAATTGTAGCAGGAGCAACTTTAGATGATATTGATGAAGAACTTGTGAATGAGTATAAGACCAAATTTGTGAGCAAAGATAGAAGTACAGAAGAAATACTGAAAGCTAGGCGCTTATTAGTTGATGGTCAGTTGACTAAAGCCTCTATTCTATTATTTGGGAAGTATCCATCTAGTTTCTTCCCTCAAGCAAGGATACGTTTTTTACGATTTGATGGCGTTGATATGGGTACGGGAAGTACATTCAATGTCGTTAAAGATGTGACATTTGAAGATGCCCTTCCAATTCTAATTAATAAAGTAAGGGATTTTATTCGTACACAGCTTCGGGAGTTTCAATATTTAGATGATAATGGCCAATTCCAAATTCTACCTGAATATCCTGAATTTGCTTGGTTTGAGGGAGTTGTCAATGCAGTGACGCATAGGAATTACTCAGTATCAGGTGATTATATTAGAGTTATGATGTTTGATAATCGTTTGGAAATTCATAGTCCAGGCAAATTACCAAATATTGTTACAGTTGAGAATATAAAACATGAACGCTTTTCTAGAAATCCTCGTATAGCTAGAATTTTGACAGAATTTGGGTGGGTTAGGGAAATGAATGAAGGGGTGAAACGTATCTATACAGAAATGGAATCATTCTTTCTACATGAACCAAAATATTCTGAACCGGGCAATAAAGTTATGTTAACTTTAGAAAATAATATTGTCAGTAGGCATTTAAGAGTTAGCGATAAAATTGCACAAAAATATGATCAATTTATTGATCTAAATGATGATGAAAAAACTATTTTACACATCATGTATAATACAGGTGAAAAAATGACGACATCACTAGCTTCTGAAATAACTAATCGAAGTAGAAATTTTGCTAGTAAGTTATTAAGGAATCTTGCAAATAAAGGAATACTTGAATGGCATGGCACTAGCAAGCAAGACAGAAATCAATACTATACATTGGTTAAGTAGAGTGCAGTAGAGTG
>NZ_VMMW01000064.1:0-48877 GCF_013277425.1 Streptococcus sp. 79 | reverse complement strand
AGCAAACTCAAGCCGCTAACAGCTGAAGAGAAAGCCTATAACCATGCGCTATCTAAGGAGAGAAGCAAGGTTGAGAACATCTTTGCCAAAGTAAAAACGTTTAAAATGTTTTCAACAACCTATCGAAATCATCGTAAACGCTTCGGATTACGAATGAATTTGATTGCTGGTATTATCAATCATGAACTAGGATTCTAGTTTTGCAGGAAGTCTAATAGAGTATGAACTTGTTCTCGTATTTCTTCGAGAGCTAAGTTACTTTCAAGAATAATATTTCCACTTTGAATATAAGTTCGAACTTGTTGAAAACCAGCTTCTGTCAAGATATCTACTAGATAAGACATTTTAGGGATAGCATTTTTTCCATTAGGAGTGACTCCCCTTAGCAAGATAATATGTTCCAAAGTAGTTCCTTTCTTTTTTTTGGGGGGGGATTGTTCCATTTAGTAATGTATATTTAGATTGGGTTTGATCCCGCCACCCAGCCGGTACAGAGGGCAGAAGTGATGTTAAAGCCACCTGTGTGGGCGTTGATATCCATGACTTCGCCTGCAAAGTGGAGGCCAGGAACCAGCTTACTTTCAAGGGTTTTAGGGTTGATTTCCTTGAGACTGACACCACCTTTGGTGACAAAGGACTTGGCAAGAGACATTTTTCCAGTTACAGGAATTTTAAGTCCTTTAATGGACTGGACAAGTTGTTCTCGTTCCTTTTCAGTCAGTTGTTTGACTTTTTCAGGATATCCTTGTACAAAAAATTCGGCCAAGCGTTCTGGTAACAAGGTTTTTAAGGCATTTTTTAGAGCTTTTTCTCGATTTTCTTCTAGGAATTTAGCCAAGTCCTTCTCAGAAAGCTGAGGCAAAACATCCAGTGAGAGAATCTCCCCACCCTTGACAAAGCTAGACATACGTAGGGCAGCAGGGCCTGACAAACCAAAGTGGGTAAAAAGCAAATCGTGAGTGATGACACGCTTGCCATAACTTAGAGTCACATCATCCAGCGAAATCCCCTGCAAGGCCTTATGTGGAAAATCTGTTAATAAAGGACTTTCAGCAGCTTCAAGCTCGGTGATGGTGTGTTTAAAATGGCGAGCAATCTCGTGACCAAAACCAGTCGAACCAGTCGAAGGATAGGATTTTCCACCAGTTGTGACAATGAGTTTCTCACAAGTGAAGACTTGGTTAGCTGACTTCAGGACAAATTGCTCATCTACTTTTTTAACCGAAACAATTTCGGTTTGAGTAGCAACTTGACCACCTAGTTCAGTGATTTTCTTTTCCAAAGCTTCGATAATAGTCCGAGACTTGTCACTAGCTGGAAAGACGCGTCCGTGGTCTTCGACCTTAAGTTTAACACCATTTTCTGTAAAAAAGTTGATGATGTCATGATTATCGAACTGGGAGAAAACACTGTAAAGAAAGCGTCCGTTTCCAGGAATTCCAGCTAGTAGGTCGTCCAAGCTACCATTGTTGGTCACATTGCAACGTCCCCCACCAGTCCCAGCTAACTTTTTTCCAAGTTTCCGATTTTTTTCGATGAGGAGGGTTTTCTGTCCATAAAAGCTACTGGAAATCGTAGCCATCATACCAGCAGGTCCTCCACCGATGACAATAGTATCAAAATGTTTCATAGCTCTATTGTACCACAAAAAAACAAGAGATGATGGTTACCTCTTGTCAAGAATGCAATTAATCAATTTCATAGCCCATCAGCAGACCGCCATCTTCTGCATAGAAACTGCAGAGACCAGATGTTGGGAGAATTTTAATATCCGCCTGTGGGAAGGTTTCACGGATTCGGTCTGAAAGCTGTTGGCAACATTTCTCGTTATTGCGTTGGGCCATAACAATACGGCCACCAGCATATCCTGCTTTCACTAACTCTTCATAGGCTGCTTGAACTGACTTCTTTGCTCCTCTTGCTTTTTGTAGCAATTCGAGGGTTCCAGTTTCACTAGCTTCCCCAACCATACGGATATTTAGAAGGCCAACGACCGTACCGATAAGCTTGCTCAAACGGCCGTTCTTCACCAAGTTATCGACTTTGGCTAGGACAAAGAGCAACTTAGTTTTTTCTTGATAGGCGGTGATAGCTTCAACCACTTCTTCAAAAGATAAGCCCTGGTCAATCAAGTCATTTAATTTTTCTACGAGCAAGTCAACTTCTCCACCAGCAGACAAACTATCAATTACATGAATCTTAGTGTCAGGATGTTCTTCCAGATAAATATTCTTGGCCAGTTGCGCACTATTGTGACTACCAGAAAGAGTACCAGTGATGGTTACTAGGAAAATGTTTTTGGCACCTTCAAATGCTCGCAAATAATCATCTGGGCTTGGACAAGCTGATTTTGAAGCTTCTGCGGTTGCATACATGGTTTTCATCATATGGTCAATATCAAGACTGGCATCATCAACAAAGACCTGATCAGCTACTTGAATGGTTAAGGGGACACTTACAAAGGTTGTGTTAATAGCTGGTGTTGGCAGTTGACGATAATCACAACCAGAGTCAGCAATAATCTTCCAAGTCATAGAAATTCTCCATCTTTGTCAGTTATACATTGACAAAGGTTCTGTCTTTTTTTACAATTATATCATGAAAACCCTTGAAACAAAAGCATCATCCGTCTGTTGTGACAAGTAGAAAGAAAATGTTATGTCTGAACGTAGAATCTCTGAAAAGTCTCTTGAAAATCTCAGAAAATCAAACCAAGAATCCAATTTATTAACCAGAGAAGCCATTGAAACAGCCCTCTTGCAACTCTTGGAAAAAAAGGAACTGACCAAGATTAGTATTTCTGAATTGGTCAAACGTGCAGGTGTTTCGCGTGCGGCCTTTTATCGCAATTATGACTCCAAAGAGGAAATTTTAGAGAGCGTCTTTAAACGAACTGTCCACAATATTATGGAACAGCTGCATCATTACGATTTAAAGACAGACCTTTATTTGGTTTGGGTTCACCTTTTCCGGGAGGCCAGAAAGGAAGTTAGAGTGATTCAATTGGCCTTGGATTACCATCTGGAAAAAATCTTTGTCCAAGCCATGCAGGAATTTCTAGAAAAATACCATGGAAAATCAAAAGGTGTCAGCTCTTATCTTCATTCCTTCTGGAGCTCGGCCATCGTCTCTGTCCTTCTAAAGTGGATCAAGGATGGCATGAAGGTACCTGCTGAAAAGATTGCGGATTTACGGTTACCATTTTTTAAAAAATAGAGAAATAGGAGAAAAGAGATGACTGAAAAAAGACTGGCCTGGGATGAGTATTTTGCAGCCCAAGCCCTACTAATTGCCAATCGTTCCACTTGTAAACGTGCCAAAGTGGGCGCAATTCTGGTAAAGGATAATAAGGTCATTTCCACTGGTTACAATGGTTCGGTGTCAGGGACTGAGCATTGTATTGACCACGAATGTTTGGTCATTGAAGGCCACTGTGTTCGCACCCTTCACGCTGAGGTTAATGCTATTCTCCAAGGTGCAGAACGTGGTGTTCCCAAAGGTTTTACAGCCTATGTGACCCATTTTCCTTGTCTCAACTGTACCAAACAATTGCTGCAGGTCGGTTGCAAGCGCGTGGTTTATATCAACCAGTACCGAATGGACGACTATGCCCAATACCTTTATCAAGAAAAGGGAACAGAATTAACCCATTTACCACTTGAGACAGTACAGACAGCTCTTAAAGAAGCAGATTTAATGTAAAAATTATCAAAAATAAATGGTTTAGAAAGATTTTTAAACCGTTTTTTGGTATAATAAGAAGAATAAATTGAAAGAAGGAATTCCAAAAATGGGAAAAATTGAAGTTATTAATCACCCGCTGATTCAACACAAATTGTCAATCTTGCGTCGTACAGATACTTCTACAAAAGCTTTTCGTGAGCTAGTAGATGAGATTGCAATGTTGATGGGGTATGAAGTACTTCGTGATCTTCCACTAGAAGATGTGGAAATCGAAACACCAATTACAAAAACAGTTCAAAAACAATTGGCAGGTAAGAAATTGGCCATCGTTCCAATCTTACGTGCAGGTATCGGGATGGTCGATGGGCTCTTGAGCTTGGTTCCAGCTGCTAAGGTTGGTCACATCGGTATGTACCGTGATGAAGAAACGCTTCAACCAGTTGAATACTTGGTAAAATTGCCTGAAGATATTGACCAACGTCAAATTTTTGTAGTAGATCCAATGTTGGCAACAGGTGGCTCAGCAATCTTGGCTGTTGACTCGCTTAAAAAACGTGGCGCATCAAATATCAAATTTGTCTGCCTTGTATCAGCACCAGAAGGTGTAAAAGCTCTTCAAGAAGCTCATCCAGATGTAGAAATCTTTACAGCAGCCTTGGATGAACGTTTGAACGAACACGGTTATATCGTTCCAGGTCTTGGAGATGCTGGAGACCGCTTGTTCGGTACAAAATAAAATTAAAAAGAGAATGACTTGGAAAAGAAGTTCCAGTCACGAAAGGAGGTTGAATTTTTGTTTCTGTTCTAATGAAAACAGAGCAAAAATCTGACCTTTTTTGACCAAAATATTATAATAGTCTTATCTTCAGTCATTTGACCAACAAAAATAAAACTCAAAAGGAGAAATAAATGATTCCTGTAGTTATTGAACAAACAAGCCGTGGAGAACGTTCCTACGATATTTACTCACGTCTTTTAAAAGACCGCATCATTATGCTGACAGGTCCAGTTGAAGACAATATGGCTAACTCAGTTATTGCCCAATTGCTTTTCTTGGATGCCCAAGATAGTACAAAAGATATTTACCTTTATGTCAACACACCTGGTGGTTCTGTTTCAGCTGGCTTGGCAATCGTTGATACCATGAACTTTATCAAGGCAGATGTCCAAACCATCGTTATGGGAATGGCTGCATCTATGGGGACGGTCATTGCATCAAGTGGAGCAAAAGGCAAGCGTTTCATGCTTCCAAATGCAGAGTATATGATTCACCAACCAATGGGCGGTACAGGTGGAGGTACTCAACAAACCGATATGGCGATTGCTGCAGAACACTTGCTTAAAACTCGTCATACCTTGGAAAAAATATTGGCTGAAAATTCAGGTCAGTCAATCGAAAAAGTCCATGCAGATGCAGAACGCGATAACTGGATGAGTGCCCAAGAAACACTTGAATATGGCTTTATTGATGAAATCATGGCCAACAATTCATTGAACTAATGTTGATAGAAGGCAAACTCGACTGGGTTTGCTTTTTTTGGTATAATAGGGGGAGATTTCTTAGAAAGAGGATTTATCATGTTTGAAAAAGTCAATCGATCTGGCTTGATTATCTATCTTTACTATAATCGTGATGCCAAAAAACTGCAGGATTATGGAGATATTACCTATCATTCCAAGAAGCATCGTTACTTACAACTCTATGTTCCAACTCAAGAAGTGGAGCAATTGGTCGGGCGCTTGAGCAAGGAAAAGTTTATCAAAAAAGTCAGAGTTTGTCATATCCAAGAGCTGGAAACACCCTTTGTGGGTAACCTTTACCGATAGGAAAACGTTATCAGATAAAAATTTAAAGAAAAGTGTTGACAATTTTCTGATAATTCGATATATTCTTAACAGACTATTTAAGAAATAAGGAGACAAAAAAAGATGAAGAAAAAATTTGCCCTATCGTTTGTGGCGCTTGCAAGTGTAGCACTTCTTGCAGCCTGTGGAGAAGTGAAGTCTGGAGCAGTCAACACTGCTGGTAACTCAGTAGAGGAAAAGACAATTAAAATCGGGTTTAACTTTGAAGAATCAGGTTCTTTAGCTGCATACGGAACAGCTGAACAAAAAGGTGCCCAATTGGCTGTTGATGAAATCAATGCCGCAGGTGGTATCGATGGAAAACAAATCGAAGTAGTCGATAAAGATAATAAGTCTGAAACAGCTGAGGCTGCTTCAGTTACAACTAACCTTGTAACCCAATCTAAAGTATCAGCAGTCGTAGGACCTGCGACATCTGGTGCGACTGCAGCTGCGGTAGCGAACGCTACAAAAGCAGGTGTTCCATTGATCTCACCAAGTGCGACTCAAGATGGATTGACTAAAGGTCAAGATTACCTCTTTATTGGAACTTTCCAAGATAGCTTCCAAGGAAAAATTATCTCAAACTATGTTTCTGAAAAATTAAATGCTAAGAAAGTTGTTCTTTACACTGACAATGCCAGTGACTATGCTAAAGGGATTGCCAAATCTTTCCGCGAGTCATACAAGGGTGAAATCGTTGCAGATGAAACTTTCGTAGCAGGTGACACAGACTTTCAAGCAGCCCTTACAAAAATGAAAGGGAAAGACTTTGATGCTATCGTTGTTCCTGGTTACTATAATGAGGCTGGTAAGATTGTAAACCAAGCGCGTGGTATGGGAATTGACAAACCAATCGTTGGTGGTGATGGATTTAACGGTGAAGAGTTTGTACAACAAGCAACTGCTGAAAAAGCATCAAACATCTACTTTATCTCAGGTTTCTCAACTACTGTAGAAGTTTCAGCTAAAGCCAAAGCCTTCCTTGACGCTTACCGCGCTAAGTACAATGAAGAGCCTTCAACATTTGCAGCCTTGGCTTATGACTCAGTTCACCTTGTAGCAAACGCAGCAAAAGGTGCTAAAAACTCAGGTGAAATCAAGGATAATCTTGCTAAAACAAAAGACTTTGAAGGTGTAACTGGTAAAACAAGCTTCGATGCGGACCACAACACAGTTAAAACTGCTTACATGATGACCATGAACAATGGTAAGGTTGAAGCAGCAGAAGTTGTAAAACCATAATAGAAAAATGTTGAAATAGGGAATGAGCCTTTGACTCACTCCCTGTTTCGATGTTTAAGAACCTATCAAAAAGTGAGGGAAAAACCTCGGAATTATATATAGAAAGAGTGAATCTTATGCTCCAACAACTAGTAAATGGTTTGATTCTAGGTAGTGTTTATGCGCTGTTAGCCCTAGGATATACCATGGTTTACGGAATTATCAAGCTCATCAATTTCGCCCACGGTGATATTTATATGATGGGAGCCTTTATTGGTTATTTCTTGATCAATTCTTTCCAAATGAATTTTTTTGTAGCGCTTATTGTAGCGATGCTAGCGACAGCCATCCTTGGTGTCGTGATTGAGTTCCTTGCTTACCGACCTTTGCGTCACTCTACTCGTATTGCTGTTTTGATTACAGCTATTGGGGTTTCTTTCCTACTGGAGTATGGCATGGTCTATCTGGTTGGTGCCAATACTCGTGCCTTTCCTCAAGCGATTCAAACAGTTCGCTATGATTTGGGACCAGTTAGCCTAACAAATGTGCAGTTAATGATCTTGGCCATTTCCTTGATTTTGATGATTTTGTTACAGGTCATTGTCCAAAAGACTAAGATGGGGAAAGCCATGCGTGCTGTATCTGTAGATAGCGATGCGGCACAATTGATGGGGATCAATGTAAACCGTACGATCAGCTTTACCTTCGCTTTGGGTTCAGCTCTTGCGGGTGCGGCTGGTGTTCTGATTGCCCTCTATTATAACTCTCTTGAGCCTTTGATGGGGGTTACTCCAGGTCTTAAGTCTTTCGTTGCCGCGGTACTTGGTGGTATCGGAATCATTCCTGGTGCGGCTCTTGGTGGCTTTGTGATTGGTCTATTAGAAACTTTTGCGACAGCCTTTGGGATGTCAGACTTCCGTGATGCCATTGTTTATGGAATCTTGTTGTTGATCTTGATTGTCCGCCCAGCTGGTATCCTTGGTAAAAATGTGAAAGAGAAGGTGTAAGCGATGAAGGAAAATTTAAAAGTTAATATTCTATGGTTACTCCTTTTATTAGCTGGCTATGGCTTGATTAGTGTACTGGTTTCAGTCGGAGTACTCAACCTATTCTATGTACAGATTTTACAACAAATCGGAATTAATATTATTCTGGCTGTTGGTCTCAACTTAATCGTTGGTTTTTCAGGACAATTTTCACTTGGGCATGCTGGTTTCATGGCGATTGGTGCCTATGCCGCTGCTATTATTGGTTCTAAATCACCAACCTACGGAGCCTTCTTTGGAGCTATGCTTGTAGGGGCTTTGCTTTCAGGAGCAGTTGCCTTGCTTGTCGGAATTCCAACCTTGCGCTTGAAGGGGGACTATCTTGCAGTAGCGACTCTAGGTGTTTCTGAAATTATCCGTATCTTTATCATCAATGGTGGAAGCCTTACAAATGGTGCAGCAGGTATCTTGGGAATTCCAAACTTTACAACTTGGCAAATGGTTTACTTCTTTGTTGTGATTACAACCATTGCAACCTTGAACTTCTTGCGTAGTCCAATTGGTCGTTCAACCCTCTCTGTTCGTGAGGATGAAATCGCTGCTGAGTCAGTTGGGGTTAATACGACTAAAATTAAAATCATCGCTTTTGTCTTTGGTGCCATTACTGCGAGTATTGCAGGGTCACTTCAGGCAGGATTTATCGGTTCAGTTGTACCGAAAGATTACACTTTCATCAACTCAATCAACGTTTTGATTATTGTTGTCTTTGGTGGACTTGGTTCCATTACAGGTGCCATTGTATCGGCTATTGTTCTGGGAATTTTGAATATGCTTCTCCAAGACGTAGCTAGTGTGCGTATGATTATTTACGCTTTGGCCTTGGTCTTGGTAATGATTTTCAGACCAGGTGGACTCCTTGGAACATGGGAATTGAGCCTATCACGTTTCTTTAAAAAATCTAAGAAGGAGGAATAAAACTAATGGCATTACTTGAAGTAAAACAGTTAACCAAACATTTTGGCGGTCTAACAGCTGTTGGAGATGTGACTCTTGAATTGAACGAAGGGGAACTGGTTGGACTAATCGGTCCAAACGGAGCTGGGAAAACCACTCTTTTCAACCTCTTGACGGGTGTTTATGAACCAAGCGAGGGAACAGTAACCCTAGATGGTCACCTTTTGAATGGAAAGTCACCTTATAAGATTGCTTCTTTGGGACTTGGACGTACATTCCAAAATATCCGTCTCTTTAAAGATTTAACCGTTTTGGACAATGTTTTGATTGCCTTTGGTAACCATCACAAACAACATGTTTTTGCTAGTTTTTTGCGCTTACCAGCTTTTTACAAGAGTGAAAAAGAATTAAAGGCTAAAGCCTTGGAATTGCTGAAAATCTTTGATTTAGATGGTGATGCAGAAACTCTAGCTAAAAATCTTGCCTACGGACAACAACGTCGTTTGGAAATTGTTCGTGCCCTCGCTACGGAACCTAAAATTCTCTTTTTGGATGAACCAGCCGCAGGTATGAACCCGCAGGAAACAGCCGAATTGACTGAGTTAATTCGTCGTATCAAAGATGAATTTAAGATTACAATCATGTTGATTGAACACGATATGAATCTGGTCATGGAAGTAACAGAACGTATCTACGTACTTGAATATGGCCGTTTAATTGCTCAAGGAACTCCAGATGAAATTAAGACCAATAAACGCGTTATCGAAGCTTATCTAGGAGGTGAAGCCTAATGTCTATGTTAAAAGTTGATAATCTTTCTGTGCATTATGGTATGATTCAAGCAGTCCGTGATGTAAGCTTTGAAGTGAATGAAGGAGAAGTTGTTTCCCTTATCGGTGCCAATGGTGCAGGTAAGACAACCATTCTCCGTACCTTGTCTGGTTTGGTTAGACCAAGCTCTGGAAAGATTGAATTTTTAGGTCAAGAAATCCAAAAAATGCCAGCTCAAAAAATCGTAGCAGGTGGGCTTTCACAAGTTCCAGAAGGACGCCACGTCTTTCCTGGCTTGACTGTTATGGAAAATCTAGAAATGGGAGCTTTTTTAAAGAAAAATCGTGAAGAAAATCAAGCTAACTTGAAGAAGGTCTTTTCACGCTTCCCACGTCTTGAAGAACGCAAGAACCAAGATGCAGCCACTCTTTCAGGAGGAGAACAACAAATGCTTGCCATGGGACGCGCTCTTATGTCAACACCAAAACTTCTTCTCTTAGATGAACCCTCAATGGGACTTGCCCCAATCTTTATTCAAGAGATCTTTGATATCATTCAAGATATTCAGAAGCAAGGAACAACCGTCCTCTTGATTGAACAAAATGCTAATAAAGCACTCGCAATCTCTGACCGAGGATATGTATTGGAAACAGGGAAAATCGTTCTATCAGGAACAGGAAAAGAACTCGCTTCATCAGAAGAAGTCAGAAAAGCATATCTAGGTGGCTAAAAAGGTCCGGGGGACCTTTTTAGTCGGTGAATAGAGATTGCGAAGCAATTATCTTATTCAGTGGATTGTTTTAGTCGGCATATTTAGATTGCAAACAAATCTACATCTATATTGAAAGCTTAATTTCTAATAATTGAAAAAATCGAATGAAAGGTATCTTGCTTTCATTCACAGAGCTCGATTTTAGAGCTCTTTTTGCTAGCTTATTCATACTTTTCTGAATTTTGAAAAAGAAATGTAAGCGTTTGATAGATTTACAAAAAGATTGTATAATAGGGATAAGAATAGAAAAGGAGAAGTCTCATGGCAGTTAAAGATTTTATGACCCGCAAGGTAGTTTATATTAGTCCAGATACAACAGTATCTCATGCAGCAGATTTGATGAGAGAGCAAGGGTTGCACCGCTTGCCTGTTATCGAAAATGATCAATTGGTTGGTTTGGTAACTGAGGGAACCATTGCCCAAGCTAGCCCATCAAAAGCAACCAGTCTTTCTATCTATGAGATGAATTATCTTCTAAATAAGACAAAAGTAAAAGATGTCATGATTCGCGATGTTGTCACTGTTTCAGGCTATGCGAGTCTAGAAGATGCAACTTATCTGATGTTGAAAAACAAGATTGGTATTCTTCCTGTAGTAGATAACCATCAAGTCTATGGGGTTATTACGGACCGTGACGTTTTCCAAGCCTTTCTTGAAATTGCTGGTTATGGAGAAGAAGGAATTCGTGTGCGCTTTGTTACAGAAGATGAAGTTGGCGTTCTTGGTAAGATTGTTTCTCTAATCGTTGAAGAAAATTTGAATATCTCCCATACAGTCAATATTCCGCGTAAGGATGGTAAGGTCATTATCGAAGTGCAAATCGATGGATCAATTGATTTACCAGCCTTGAAAGAAAAATTTGAAGCAAATGGTATTCAAGTGGAAGAAATCACTCGCACTTCAGCAAAAGTCTTGTAAGAAGGGAAGCCGAAAGGCTTCTTTTTTCATAAAAAAGGGATTATAGCAAAAGATGGAAAGAAATGATAAAATATGCTATAATGAAATGATGTAAAAAAGGAGTATTTATGGACATTTCAGTAATCCGTCAAAAAATTGACGCAAATCGTGAAAAATTAGCTTCTTTCAGGGGGTCTCTTTGACCTCGAAGGGCTAGAGGAAGAGATTGCCATCTTGGAAAACAAGATGACAGAACCTGATTTTTGGAATGATAATATTGCGGCCCAAAAAACGTCGCAAGAATTAAATGAATTAAAAAACACCTATAACACCTTCCACAAAATGGAAGAGTTGCAGGATGAAGTCGAAATTTTATTGGACTTTTTAGCTGAAGACGAGTCAGTTCAAGAAGAACTGGTAGAGCAGTTAGCCGAACTTGATATGATGATGACCAGCTATGAGATGACTCTACTCTTGTCAGAACCTTATGACCACAACAATGCCATCTTGGAAATCCATCCAGGTTCTGGTGGTACTGAGGCTCAGGACTGGGGTGATATGTTGCTTCGTATGTATACTCGTTATGGTAATGCTAAAGGCTTTAAAGTGGAAGTATTGGATTACCAAGCAGGGGATGAAGCTGGTATCAAGTCAGTAACCTTATCATTTGAAGGGCCTAATGCCTATGGTCTTCTCAAGTCAGAAATGGGGGTACACCGTTTGGTGCGAATTTCACCATTTGACTCTGCCAAACGTCGCCATACATCTTTCACATCCGTAGAAGTGATGCCTGAGTTGGACGATACCATTGAAGTGGAAATCCGGGAAGATGACATCAAGATGGATACCTTCCGTTCAGGTGGTGCCGGTGGACAAAATGTCAATAAGGTTTCAACAGGTGTACGTTTAACCCACATTCCCACTGGAATTGTTGTCCAGTCAACAGTGGATCGGACCCAGTATGGAAATAGAGATCGAGCTATGAAGATGTTGCAGGCTAAGCTCTATCAAATGGAGCAAGAGAAGAAAGCTGCGGAGGTAGATTCCCTCAAGGGTGAGAAAAAAGAAATCACATGGGGAAGCCAAATCCGTTCTTATGTCTTCACGCCTTATACTATGGTAAAAGATCATCGAACTAGCTTTGAAGTTGCTCAGGTAGATAAGGTTATGGACGGAGACCTAGATGGTTTTATCGATGCCTACCTTAAGTGGCGAATCAGCTAAGATAGAAAGGAACTCACATGTCAATCATTGAAATGAGAGATGTCGTCAAAAAATACGACAACGGAACGACTGCCCTACGCGGTGTTTCGGTCAGCGTTCAACCGGGAGAATTTGCTTACATTGTAGGACCTTCAGGAGCAGGGAAGTCAACTTTTATTCGTTCTCTATATCGTGAAGTAAAAATCGATAAAGGAAGCCTATCAGTTGCTGGTTTTAATCTGGTTAAGATTAAAAAGAAAGATGTCCCGCTTCTACGTCGTAGTGTTGGGGTTGTCTTCCAGGATTATAAACTGTTGCCAAAGAAAACGGTTTATGAAAATATTGCTTACGCTATGGAAGTAATCGGGGAAAATCGCCGTAATATCAAAAAACGTGTGATGGAAGTTTTAGACTTGGTTGGCTTGAAGCACAAGGTTCGTTCTTTCCCCAATGAGCTCTCAGGTGGAGAGCAACAGCGGATTGCGATTGCGCGTGCCATTGTAAATAATCCCAAAGTATTGATAGCCGATGAACCAACAGGAAACTTGGATCCTGATAATTCATGGGAAATTATGAATCTCTTGGAACGGATTAACCTACAAGGGACAACTATTTTGATGGCGACTCATAATAGCCAGATTGTAAATACCTTGCGCCACCGTGTCATTGCCATTGAAAATGGCCGTGTCGTTCGTGACGAATCAAAAGGAGAGTATGGATACGATGATTAGTAGATTTTTTCGCCATTTATTTGAAGCCTTAAAAAGTTTGAAACGAAATGGTTGGATGACAGTAGCTGCTGTCAGTTCAGTCATGATTACTTTGACCTTGGTGGCAATATTTGCTTCTGTTATTTTCAATACAGCGAAACTAGCTACAGATATTGAAAATAATGTCCGTGTAGTAGTTTATATCCGAAAGGATGTGGAAGATAACAGTCAGACAATTGAAAAAGAAGGTCAAACTGTTACAAATAATGACTACCACAAGGTATATGATTCTTTGAAGAACATGTCTACTGTTAAGAGTGTTACCTTTTCAAGTAAAGAAGAACAATATGAAAAGTTAACCGAGACAATGGGAGATAACTGGAAAATCTTTGAAGGAGATGCCAATCCTCTCTATGATGCCTATATTGTAGAGGCAAATACTCCAAATGATGTAAAAACTATAGCCGAAGGTGCTAAAAAAATTGAAGGTGTCTCTGAGGTTCAAGATGGCGGTGCCAATACAGAAAGACTCTTCAAGTTAGCCTCATTTATCCGTGTTTGGGGACTAGGGATTGCAGCTTTGTTAATTTTTGTCGCAGTTTTCTTGATTTCAAATACCATTCGTATTACCATTATTTCCCGCAGTCGCGAAATTCAAATCATGCGCTTGGTCGGAGCTAAAAACAGTTATATCCGTGGACCGTTCTTGTTAGAAGGAGCCTTTATCGGTTTATTGGGAGCTATCGCACCATCTGTTTTAGTCTTTATTGTTTATCAAATGGTTTACCAATCTGTCAACAAATCGTTGGTAGGGCAAAATCTATCCATGATTAGTCCAGATTTATTTAGTCCTTTGATGATTGCCCTACTATTTGTGATTGGAATTTTCATTGGTTCACTGGGCTCAGGAATTTCCATGCGCAGATTTTTGAAGATTTAGGTAAAATAATTACTTTTATGAGGAGGTTGTAAAATCTCCTTTTTTGCTACAAAAATTTTAGAAAAGGGACTTCTAATACTCAATGAAAATCAAAGAGCAAACTAGGTAGCTCGCCACAGGATGCTCAAAATACTGTTTTGAGGTTTGTAGATAAGACTGACGAAGTCAGTCACATATATACGGTAAGACGACGCTGACGTGGTTTGAAGAGATTTTCGAAGAGTATAAAGAAGTTCCCCAGAGAAGACTTTTTGATGGCTAATTTGAACTTGAAATTTGGCACTAGAAATTTTTTTGAAAAAAGTGTAATTTTTTTTGTAAAAGCCTTTACAAAAAAAATTAAAGTGGTATAATTAAATCATAAAAGGTGCAAACGTTTTCGTAAAACGTTTGCCTAAATAAAAATAAAGGAGATTTGAATGATGAAAGATACATTCAAAAATGTCTTGTCTTTCGAATTTTGGCAAAAATTCGGTAAGGCTTTGATGGTGGTTATCGCGGTTATGCCGGCTGCTGGTTTGATGATTTCAATCGGTAAGTCTATCGTGATGATTAACCCAACCTTTGCACCACTCGTTATTACTGGTGGTGTACTAGAGCAAATCGGTTGGGGAGTTATCGTTAACCTTCATATCTTGTTCGCCCTCGCTATTGGAGGAAGCTGGGCTAAGGAACGTGCTGGTGGTGCGTTTGCGGCAGGTCTTGCCTTTATCCTAATCAACCGTATCACTGGTACAATCTTTGGCGTATCAGGAGACATGTTGAAGAATCCAGAAGCTATGGTAACAACTCTCTTTGGTGGATCAATCAAAGTTGCTGATTACTTCATTAGTGTAATGGAAGCTCCAGCACTTAACATGGGTGTATTCGTAGGGATTATTTCTGGTTTTATTGGAGCAACTGCTTACAATAAATACTATAACTTCCGTAAGCTTCCTGATGCACTTTCATTCTTTAACGGAAAACGTTTTGTACCATTTGTAGTTATTCTTCGTTCAATAATTGCTGCAATTGTACTTGCTGCTTTCTGGCCACTTGTGCAAACTGGTATCAATAGCTTTGGTATCTGGATTGCCAACTCACAAGAAACTGCTCCAATCCTTGCACCATTCTTGTATGGTACATTGGAACGTTTGCTCTTGCCATTTGGTCTTCACCACATGTTGACTATCCCAATGAACTACACAGCTCTTGGTGGTACTTATGATGTCTTAACTGGTGCAGCTAAAGGTAGTCAAGTATTTGGTCAAGATCCACTTTGGCTTGCATGGGTAACAGACCTTGTAAACCTTAAAGGTACTGATGCTAGTCAATACCAACACTTGTTAGATACAGTACATCCAGCTCGTTTCAAAGTTGGACAAATGATCGGTTCATTCGGTATCTTGATGGGTGTGGTTGTGGCTATCTACCGTAATGATGATGCTGACAAGAAACACAAATACAAAGGTATGATGATTGCGACAGCTCTTGCAACATTCTTGACAGGGGTTACTGAACCAATCGAATACATGTTCATGTTCGTCGCAACACCTATGTATCTTGTTTACTCACTTGTTCAAGGTGCTGCCTTCGCTATGGCTGACGTCGTAAACCTACGTATGCACTCATTCGGTTCAATCGAGTTCTTGACTCGTACACCTATTGCAATCAGTGCTGGTATCGGTATGGATATCATTAACTTCGTTTGGGTAACTGTTCTCTTTGCCGTAATCATGTACTTTATCGCAAACTTCATGATTCAAAAATTCAACTACGCAACTCCAGGGCGTAACGGAAACTACGAAACTGCTGAAGGTTCAGAAGAATCTAGCAGCGAAGTGAAAGTTGCAGCAGGCTCTCAAGCTGTAAACATTATCAACCTTCTTGGTGGACGTGCAAACATCGTTGATGTTGACGCATGTATGACTCGTCTTCGTGTAACTGTTAAAGATGCAGATAAAGTAGGAAATGCAGAGCAATGGAAAGCAGAAGGAGCTATGGGTCTTGTCATGAAAGGACAAGGGGTTCAAGCTATCTACGGTCCAAAAGCTGACGTATTGAAATCTGATATCCAAGATATCCTTGATTCAGGTGAAATCATTCCTGAAACTCTTCCAAGTCAAATGACTGAAGCACAACAAAACACTGTTCACTTCAAAGGTCTTACTGAGGAAGTTTACTCAGTAGCAGACGGTCAAGTTGTTGCTTTGGAACAAGTAAAAGATCCAGTATTTGCTCAAAAAATGATGGGTGATGGATTTGCAGTAGAACCTGCCAATGGAAACATTGTATCTCCAGTTTCAGGTACTGTATCAAGCATCTTCCCAACAAAACATGCTCTTGGTATTGTGACTGAAGCAGGTCTTGAAGTATTGGTTCACATTGGTTTGGACACAGTGAGTCTTGAAGGTAAACCATTTACAGTTCATGTTGCTGAAGGACAAAAAGTTGCAGCAGGAGATCTCCTTGTCACAGCTGACTTGGATGCTATCCGTGCAGCAGGACGTGAAACTTCAACAGTAGTTGTCTTCACAAATGGTGATGCAATTAAATCAGTTAAATTAGAAAAAACAGGTTCTCTTGCAGCTAAAACAGCAGTTGCTAAAGTAGAATTGTAATATATTTGAGGTTGGAAGCTGTATTCCAACCTCTTATTTTGGGAGAAAAGAATGAAATTTTTAACACTCAATACTCACAGTTGGATGGAAAAAGAAGCTGAGGAAAAATTCCAGATTTTGCTTGAGGATATTCTTGAAAAGGACTATGATTTGATTTGTTTCCAAGAAATCAATCAGGAGATCACATCTCCAGAGGTGGAGGTTAATGATCTTTATCAAGCTTTGCCAGCAGCTGAGCCTATTCATCAAGACCACTATGTTAGACTCTTGGTTGAAAAGTTGTCTGAGCAAGGGAAAAATTACTACTGGACTTGGGCTTATAATCATATCGGATATGACCGCTATCATGAAGGTGTAGCTATCTTGTCTAAAACACCTATTGAAGCCAGAGAAATTTTGGTTTCAGATGTGGATGATCCAACAGACTATCATACTCGCCGTGTTGTCGTGGCTGAAACTGTAGTTGATGGTCAGGAGCTTGCAGTTGCAAGTGTCCACCTTTCTTGGTGGGATAAAGGTTTCCAAGAAGAATGGGCACGATTTGAGGCTGTCTTGAAAGAACTGAACAAACCACTTTTGTTAGCTGGAGATTTCAACAATCCAGCAGGTCAGGAAGGCTACCAAGCTATTTTAGCTAGTCCATTAGGCTTACAAGACGCTTTTGAAGTTGCTCAAGAGAAAAGCGGTAGCTATACCGTTCCACCAGAAATTGATGGCTGGAAAGGGAACACTGAACCCCTTCGAATCGACTATGTTTTTACTACCAAAGAGTTAGAGGTGGAAAATTTACATGTCGTATTTGATGGTAACAATAGTCCGCAAGTTAGTGATCACTATGGCTTGAGTGCTATGTTAAACTGGAAATAATGACTGAAAAGAGGTTGGGATTCACAAGTTCCAGCCTTTTTTTTATTAGAGAAGTACTGGAAATAGCCTAAATAAGTGAGATTACTGAAATGGAATAAAATGTGGTATAATTGATAGGATAGATAGAATCGAGGATATTATGTCATTTACGAAATTTCAATTTAAAAACTATATTAGAGAAGCCTTGGAGGAGCTGAAATTTACAACTCCAACAGAGGTGCAAGATAAGTTAATTCCTATTGTTTTGGCAGGTCGTGACCTAGTCGGTGAATCAAAAACAGGTTCAGGTAAGACTCACACTTTCTTGTTACCGATTTTCCAGCAACTAGATGAAGCTAGCGATAGTGTACAAGCAGTCATTACTGCACCGAGTCGTGAGTTGGCTACTCAAATTTACCAAGCAGCCCGTCAGATTGCTGCCCACTCAGAAGTGGAAGTTCGTGTAGTTAATTATGTGGGTGGTACGGATAAGGCTCGCCAGATTGAGAAATTGGCAAGCAACCAGCCTCATATTGTTATTGGAACACCAGGTCGTATTTACGACTTGGTTAAATCTGGTGATCTAGCTATTCACAAGGCTAAGACCTTTGTTGTTGATGAAGCAGACATGACCTTGGATATGGGATTCTTGGAAACTGTTGATAAGATTGCTGGCAGCCTTCCAAAAGACTTGCAATTCATGGTCTTCTCAGCAACTATTCCACAAAAGTTGCAACCATTCTTGAAAAAATACTTGTCAAATCCTGTCATGGAGAAAATCAAGACCAAAACGGTCATTTCTGATACCATTGATAATTGGTTGATTTCTACTAAGGGACGTGACAAGAATGCTCAAATTTATCAATTGACTCAGTTGATGCAGCCTTATTTGGCAATGATTTTTGTCAACACTAAGACACGTGCTGATGAATTACATTCATATCTGACTGCTCAAGGATTGAAGGTAGCGAAGATTCATGGAGATATTGCTCCTCGTGAGCGCAAGCGAATCATGAATCAGGTGAAAAATCTGGATTTTGAGTACATTGTCGCAACAGACTTGGCGGCGCGTGGGATTGACATTGAAGGTGTCAGCCATGTCATCAATGATGCCATTCCGCAAGACTTATCCTTCTTTGTTCACCGTGTTGGTCGTACCGGACGCAATGGCCTACCAGGTACAGCTATTACTCTTTATCAACCAAGCGATGACTCGGATATCCGTGAGTTGGAGAAATTGGGAATTAAATTTACTCCGAAGATGGTAAAAGATGGAGAATTCCAAGATACCTATGACCGTGATCGTCGTGCAAACCGTGAGAAAAAACAAGATAAGCTCGATATCGAAATGATTGGTTTGGTTAAAAAGAAAAAGAAAAAAGTCAAACCAGGTTATAAGAAGAAAATTCAATGGGCGGTTGATGAAAAGCGCCGCAAAACCAAGCGTGCTGAAAATCGCGCTCGCGGTCGTGCAGAGCGTAAAGCTAAACGCCAAACATTTTAATAGAAATTGTTGGAGTACTGAACTCCAACTTTTTGCTTTATGAGAACGAACTATCTAAACCGAAATATCACATTAAAGACTGCAAATTGCGCTAAAAAATGGTATAATGATAAAGTTATATAGTCCCGATAAGATGGTAGGTATTTCTATTTTTTATTGCGAGTCGCAATTCGTAGATGATAGGGATTCCTATCAGTACTTTGTAACTCTATAACACTATTTTTAAGGGGGGACATTTTTATGTCAGAACGTAAATTATTCACGTCTGAGTCTGTATCTGAGGGGCATCCAGATAAGATTGCAGACCAAATTTCAGATGCGATTTTGGATGCTATTTTAGCAGAGGATCCAGAGGCGCACGTTGCTGCTGAGACAGCTGTCTATACTGGTTCCGTCCATGTTTTTGGTGAAATTTCTACAAATGCCTATGTAGATATTAACCGTGTGGTTCGTGATACCATTGCTGAGATTGGCTACACCAATACAGAATATGGTTTTTCTGCTGAGACGGTGGGAGTCCATCCGTCGCTTGTTGAGCAGTCACCAGATATTGCCCAAGGTGTTAACGAAGCCTTGGAGGTTCGTGGGAATGCAGACCAAGATCCGCTTGACTTGATTGGCGCTGGAGACCAAGGGCTTATGTTTGGATTTGCAGTGGATGAAACAGAAGAGCTCATGCCATTGCCAATTTCACTCAGTCACAAACTGGTTCGTCGTCTGGCAGAATTTCGTAAGTCTGGGGAAATCAGCTATCTTCGCCCAGATGCTAAATCACAAGTTACGGTTGAGTATGATGAAAATGACCGTCCAGTACGTGTGGACACAGTCGTTATTTCTACTCAGCACGATCCAGAAGTCAGCAACGAACAAATTCACAATGATGTCATTAACAAGGTTATCAAAGAGGTTATTCCAGCCTCTTACTTGGATGCGCAAACAAAATTCTTCATCAATCCTACTGGTCGTTTTGTAATCGGTGGGCCTCAAGGGGACTCAGGCTTGACTGGTCGTAAGATTATCGTGGATACCTATGGTGGCTACTCTCGTCACGGTGGTGGTGCCTTCTCTGGTAAGGATGCGACTAAGGTGGACCGTTCTGCCTCATATGCAGCTCGTTATATTGCCAAGAATATTGTTGCAGCGGGTCTTGCTAAGAAGGCGGAAGTGCAGTTGGCCTACGCTATCGGTGTTGCCCAGCCTGTTTCTGTCCGTATCGATACCTTCGGTACAGGAACGGTAGCTGAAAGCAAGCTTGAAAAAGCAGCGCGTCAAATCTTTGATCTTCGTCCTGCAGGAATTATCCAAATGCTGGATCTTAAGCGTCCAATTTATCGTCAAACAGCAGCTTATGGACACATGGGACGTACAGATATTGATCTTCCATGGGAACGTTTGGACAAGGTAGATGCTTTAAAAGAAGCAGTCAAATAAAATCTTAAGAGGGGAACTTCCTCTCTTTTTTATAGTTTTTAACTATACTGGGATACTGTTTTGAAAATCCATTTTGCGAAAGTAGAGATTTACATGTATTTCTTTAAAAATGATAAAGGTTGAGATTTCTCCTCGTAATAGATAATCATGGGGATATTTCAATCCAAAGTTTTATTCGTTATAACTTGACTATTGCAAGGTTTTCTAGAGCAACAGAGTCATGGAATGGACTCATGGTTGAGATTTCTCCTTGTTGCTTGGACTTCATTCAAAAGTCTGTTACCCAAGCCTTGTTCAAACTTCCAATACACTAGCTGTTTCCATAGCATGACTTCTGCACTAGACTTTCTTTTCCGAATAAATAGATAGAACCATAGAATCTAGTGAACCTAGAATTAAAACTGTGGTATAATATTAGCAATAAAAGGAATCTGGAGGATTAGAATCATGGTATCAACAAAATCACAAATTGCTGGTTTTGAGTTTGACAATTGCTTGATGAATGCAGCAGGTGTGGCTTGTATGACGATAGAAGAGCTGGAAGGGGTTAAAAACTCAGCGGCAGGAACCTTTGTCACTAAGACAGCGACCTTGGACTTTCGTCAGGGAAATCCTGAGCCACGTTACCAAGATGTTCCACTTGGTTCTATCAATTCTATGGGCTTGCCAAATAAGGGCTTAGACTATTATTTGGATTATCTTTTGGATTTACAGGAAAAAGAGCCAAACCGAACTTTCTTCTTATCTCTGGTTGGAATGTCTCCAGAGGAAACCCATACTATCTTGAAAAAAGTCCAAGAGAGTGATTTTCGTGGTCTGACTGAGCTAAATCTTTCCTGTCCAAATGTTCCAGGTAAACCTCAGATTGCCTATGATTTTGAGACAACAGACCGGATTTTGGCAGAGGTGTTTGCCTACTTCACCAAACCTCTTGGAATTAAATTGCCACCATATTTTGATATTGTTCACTTTGACCAAGCGGCAGCTATTTTCAACAAGTATCCGCTCAAGTTTGTCAACTGCGTTAACTCTATCGGAAACGGCCTCTATATAGAAGACGAATCTGTCGTTATTCGGCCTAAGAATGGTTTTGGTGGAATTGGTGGAGAATACATCAAACCAACTGCTTTAGCTAATGTTCACGCCTTTTATCAACGCTTAAATCCCCAGATCCAAATCATTGGAACAGGTGGCGTGTTGACTGGTCGTGATGCCTTTGAACATATTCTCTGTGGAGCGAGTATGGTGCAGGTGGGAACCACCCTTCACAAAGAAGGCGTCGGTGCCTTTGACCGCATTACCAATGAACTAAAAGCAATCATGGCGGAAAAAGGATACGAGAGCTTAGAAGATTTCCGTGGGAAATTGCGCTATATTGACTAAATTAAATCGAAAAATCAGAAGAAAGGAGAGAAGATGCTAGCCATTGAAGAGAGTCAGAAGTTGACTTTATCAAATTTACCTAGCCTGAGCCTTTTTACAGGGACAGATCAGGGTCAGTTTGAAGTGATGAAGAGTCAAGTATTGAAACAGATTGGCTATGATTCTGCTGATCTCAACTTTGCCTACTTTGATATGAAAGAAGTGGTCTACAAGGATGTGGAACTGGAGTTAGTCAGTCTTCCTTTCTTTGCGGATGATAAAATCGTGATATTGGATCATTTTGTCGATATCACGACTGCTAAAAAGCGCTTTTTGACAGATGATGAGCTTAAGTCGTTTGAGGAATACCTTGACAATCCTTCGCCAACAACCAAGTTGATAATATTTGCAGAAGGAAAGCTGGATAGCAAAAGACGGTTGGTTAAATTACTTAAGCGTGATGCCAAGGTCTTTGATGCAGTAGAAGCCAAAGAACAAGAATTGCGCCAGTATTTCCAAAAGTGGAGCCAGAAACAAGATCTGCAGTTTGCTAATCATTCTTTTGAAAATCTTCTCGTCAAGTCGGGTTTTCAATTTAGCGAAATTCAGAAAAATCTGCTCTTTTTACAGTCCTATAAGGCAGATTCTGTTATCGAAGAAGAGGATATTGTTAACGCAATTCCCAAGACCTTACAGGACAATATTTTTGATTTAACTCAGTTTATTCTGACTAAAAAGATGGACCAGGCGCGCGATTTGGTTAGAGACTTGACCTTGCAAGGTGAAGATGAAATCAAACTGATTGCAGTCATGCTAGGACAATTTCGGACTTTTACTCAGGTGAAGATTTTGTCGGAGTCTGGGCAAACAGAATCTCAGATTGCAAGTAGTCTAGGAAGTTTTCTCGGACGCAATCCCAATCCCTATCAAATCAAGTTTGCATTAAGAGATTCGAGAGGACTTTCTTTGAGCTTTTTGAAGCAAGCTATTTCCTATTTGATTGAGACAGACTATCAGATTAAGACAGGTCTTTATGAAAAGAGTTTCCTTTTTGAAAAGGCACTCCTACAGATTGCTAGTCAGGTCAATTGACATTTTTTTGAAACTACAACCCGTGTCAAGATTATTATTTTGTCATGGGTTTCTTGCTAATTTGCTTGTTTTATACTCAAGGAAAATCAAAGAGCAAACTAGGAAACTAGCCGCAGGTTGCTCAAAGCACTGCTTTGAGGTTGTAGATAAGACTGACGAAGTCAGCTCAAAACATGTTTTTGAGGTTGCGGATGAAACTGACGAAGTCAGCTCAAAACATGTTTTTGAGGTTGCGGATGAAACTGACGAAGTCAGCTCAAAACACTGTTTTGAGGTTGTGGATAGAACTGACGAAGTCAGTAACCATACGTACGGCAAGGCGACGTTGACGCGGTTTGAAGAGATTTTCGAAGAGTATTAGTTAGAAAGTATTTCAGTGATTTCTTCATCTATAAGCAAAAAACTTGAAAAAAGTGAATGTTTGCGTTATCATTTTCATATAGAAAGAAAAAGAGGTATTACAGATGGCTATTATCTTACCAGATCTTCCATATGCATACGACGCTTTGGAACCATACATCGATGCGGAAACAATGCATTTGCACCATGACAAACACCATCAAACTTATGTCAACAATGCCAATGCAGCTTTAGAAAAACACCCTGAAATTGGTGAAGACCTTGCAGCCTTGCTTGCTGATGTAGAATCTATCCCAGCTGATATCCGTCAAGCGCTTATCAACAATGGTGGTGGACACTTGAACCACGCTCTTTTCTGGGAATTGATGACTCCTGAAAAAACAGCTCCATCAGCAGAACTTGCAGCAGCAATCGATGCAACATTTGGTTCATTTGAAGAATTCCAAGCAGCCTTCACTGCAGCAGCAACAACTCGTTTTGGTTCTGGCTGGGCATGGTTGGTTGTCAACAAAGAAGGTAAACTTGAAGTGACTTCAACAGCAAATCAAGACACACCAATCTCAGAAGGTAAAAAACCAATCTTGGGCTTGGACGTTTGGGAACATGCTTACTATGTGAAATACCGCAACGTGCGTCCTGACTACATCAAAGCTTTCTTCTCAGTGATCAACTGGAACAAAGTAGATGAATTGTACGCAGCTGCTAAATAATGATAGTTGGAGGGAAGAATTGTTCTTCTCTTTTTAAGGTTATATTATTTTGGTCTGACAAAATCGTCAGACTTTTTTCATTTTTATGAGAAACGTGCTAACTGCTAGAAATTATGGTAGAATAAAGTATTAAGTAATCGTGAAAAAAGGATATCTATGCGAAAAGAAATTGCACCTGAATTATACAACTATAACAAGTTTCCTGGTCCTGAGTTTCATTTACACGGGGACAAGGTTGAAACGGAAGGGATCGCTTTTTCCTTGGTGGAAAATATCAAGGATGCCTTTGATGTGACGGCTTTTAATCAGCGTTTTTCAGAAGTCTTAACCAAGTTTGATTATATCGTGGGAGACTGGAGCAACGAACAGCTTCGCCTACGAGGTTTTTACAAGGATGACCGAACAGAAGAAAAACTTGAAAAAATCAGTCGTTTACAAGACTACCTATTAGAGTATTGTAGTTATGGTTGTGCCTATTTTGTCTTAGAAAATGAAGCCCCTAAGCGAGCATCATTTGACAAGAAAATGCGTAAGAAGGAAGAAGAACAGCCTTTTAGAAAAGGAAAGAAACCGACTCAAACAAAACGAAAACCGAATGCAGATAAGAAAAATAGACGTCGTCAGAAAGACCAGCATTCTCAGAAAGAGGACAAGGGACAACGTCATTTTGTCATTCGTCAGAAGTGAGTAGAGAATAAGGAGAAGAAATAAAACCCTCAATTTATAGTTTAACACGTCAAACCATGCAGGAATGGGTATTGGAGCAGGGAGAAAAGAAATTCCGTGCAGATCAAATCTGGGAATGGCTCTATTGAAGAAATGACCAACCTTTTCAAGGATTTGATTGCTAAGCTTAATGACCAGTTTGTGGTCAATCCCTTGAAACAAGGTATTGTGCAAGAGTCTGCTGATGGGACAGTTAAATATCTTTTTGAATTGCCAGATGGAATGCTGATTGAGACAGTACTCATACGTCAACACTACGTTTTATCTGTCTGTGTGACCACTCAGGTCGGCTGTAATATCGGTTGTACCTTCTGTGCCTCTGGTTTGATTAAGAAGCAACGTGACCTCAATAACGGTGAAATCGTAGCGCAAATTATGCTGGTTCAGAAATACTTTGATGAGCGTGGTCAGGATGAACGTGTCAGCCATATCGTTGTCATGGGAATCAGTGAGCCCTTTGATAATTACAACAATGTTTTGAATTTCGTTTGTACTATCAATGATGATAAAGTAATGGCTATCGGTGCTCGTCACATCACGGTTTCAACCTCAGGTTTGGCCCATAAAATTCGTGACTTTGCTGATGAAGGGGTTCAGGTCAATCTTGCCGTGTCTCTTCACGCACCCAACAATGAATTGCGCTCAAGCATCATGAAGATTAACCGTGCCTTTCCGATTGAAAAACTCTTTGCAGCTATTGAGTATTATATTGAGACAACCAACCGTCGTGTGACCTTTGAATACATCATGCTCAATGAAGTTAATGATGGTGTAGAACAAGCCTTGGAATTGGCTGAATTGCTCAAGAATATTAAGAAATTGTCTTATGTAAACTTGATTCCTTATAACCCAGTTAGTGAGCATGACCAATATAGCCGTAGTCCTAAAGAGCGCGTGTTGGCTTTCTATGATACGCTTAAGAAAAAAGGGGTTAACTGTGTGGTTCGTCAAGAGCATGGTACTGATATTGATGCAGCTTGTGGACAATTACGTTCTAATACAATGAAACGTGACCGCCAGAAAGCAGTTGCAGCAGTCAATCCTTAATGATGAAGAAAACTTATAATCATGTTTTGGTCTGGGGAGTCATTTTCTATAGCATTTGCATTGTCTATTTTTGCTTTACTCCTCAAGAACAATCTCCCGTGGGGGTGGAAACTCCAGGTATTCAGCATCTTGGACGCCTGGTTTTTCTTTTGACTCCTTTCAATTCTCTCTGGAAATTGGGTGAAGTGACTAGTTTGGGACAAGTCATTTGGATTTTTTTGCAGAACATTTTAAATGTCTTCTTGCTTTTTCCTCTGATGTTCCAACTCCTTTATCTCCTTCCAAACTTGCGGAAAACAAGAAAAGTGCTCTTTTTTAGTTTTCTAGTGAGTCTTGGAATCGAGTGTACGCAGTTAGTTTTGGACTTTTTCTTTGATTTTAATCGCGTCTTTGAGATTGATGATTTGTGGACCAATATCTTGGGTGGCTATTTGGCTTGGCTCCTCTATAAACAATTACATAAAAATAAGATAAGGAATTAAAATGAGTATTTTAGAAGTTAAAAATCTGAGTCACGGTTTTGGCGACCGTGCAATTTTTGAAGATGTATCCTTCCGTCTCCTCAAGGGAGAACATATCGGTCTGGTCGGTGCCAATGGTGAAGGAAAATCAACCTTTATGAGCATTGTGACTGGCAAAATGCTGCCAGATGAAGGGAAGGTTGAGTGGTCCAAATATGTGACCGCTGGTTACTTGGATCAGCACTCTGTTCTTGCTGAGGGGCAGTCGGTGCGCGATGTTCTCCGTACGGCCTTTGATGAGCTTTTCAAAGCTGAAGCTCGTATCAATGACCTCTATATGGAAATGGCTGAAGACGGTGCGGATGTTGATGCTCTCATGGAAGAAGTTGGCGAACTCCAAGACCGTTTGGAGAGTCGTGATTTCTATACCTTGGATGCCAAGATTGACGAAGTAGCGCGTGCCCTTGGTGTTATGGACTTTGGCATGGATACAGATGTAACCTCTTTATCAGGTGGGCAAAGAACCAAGGTGCTTTTGGCAAAACTTCTCCTTGAAAAGCCTGATATCTTACTTTTGGACGAGCCGACCAACTACTTGGATGCTGAGCATATTGACTGGCTCAAGCGTTATCTCCAAAACTATGAGAATGCCTTTGTCCTTATTTCACACGATATTCCATTCCTTAATGATGTTATCAATATCGTCTACCATGTGGAAAATCAACAACTGACGCGTTATTCTGGTGACTACTACCAGTTCCAAGAAGTCTATGCTATGAAGAAATCTCAGCTAGAGGCTGCCTACGAACGTCAGCAGAAAGAGATTGCAGATCTCAAAGACTTTGTCGCACGTAATAAAGCGCGTGTTGCAACACGAAACATGGCCATGTCTCGTCAGAAGAAATTGGATAAGATGGATATTATCGAGTTGCAAAGTGAGAAACCAAAGCCGTCCTTTGATTTCAAACCAGCTCGTACGCCAGGACGCTTTATTTTCCAAGCCAAGGATTTGCAAATTGGTTATGAACGTCCTCTGACCAAGCCTTTAAATCTTACCTTTGAACGCAATCAAAAGGTTGCTATTATCGGGGCAAATGGTATCGGGAAAACAACTCTTTTGAAGAGCCTTTTAGGGATTATCCCGCCAATCGCTGGGGAAGTGGAACGCGGTGACTACCTAGAACTCGGTTATTTTGAACAGGAAGTAGAAGGTGGCAATCGCCAAACTCCTCTTGAAGCTGTCTGGAATGCCTTTCCAGCTCTCAACCAAGCAGAAGTCCGTGCAGCCCTTGCCCGTTGTGGTTTGACAACTAAGCATATCGAAAGCCAAATTCAGGTCTTGTCAGGTGGGGAACAAGCCAAGGTTCGTTTCTGTCTCTTGATGAATCGTGAAAACAATGTTTTAGTGCTGGACGAGCCGACCAACCACTTGGATGTGGATGCCAAGGATGAACTCAAACGTGCTCTCAAAGAATACAAGGGATCGATTCTTATGGTCTGTCACGAGCCAGACTTCTATGAAGGCTGGATGGACCAAATCTGGGATTTTAATAATTTAACTTAAGAATGAGAGTAAAAGAAATACAGTACCGAATGTGGATACTGTATTTTTTTGGTTTTTAAGATTTAAAATTGTAATCTTTCACCACTTCGATGCTATCGATTGTGATAGCAGTTGTTGGCTTGTCTTTTTCATCTTTTTCGGCTTTAGCAATCTTATCTACAACATCCATACCGTCAATCACTTGGCCAAAGACTGGGTGTTTGCCATCAAGGCTAGGATTTCCCCCTTCTTTATAGGCTTCGATGATTTTCTTGGGATACTTGCTTGTAGGGAGTTTAGCAGAGGTATCTGTAGAGTTTTGGTTGATGAAGAACTGGCTACCATTGGTGTTTGGTTGACCAGTATTAGCCATAGAAAGAGCACCACGGATGTTATAGAGATAAGGAGTAATCTCGTTTTTGAAACCAGTTCCCTTGTCTTTAGTCTTATCCTTGTCATGCCAGATGGACTGACCACCTGTACCGTCCCCTTTTGGATCTCCAGTTTGAACCATGAAGCCATCGATGACACGGTGGAAGGTAATTCCGTTATAGTAGCCTTCTTTGGCATGAGTGAGGAAGTTTTCAACCGCTAGAGGAGCGAGTTTAGGGAAGAGCTTAATGCGGATATCACCTTGGCTTGTGTGGAGAATCACTTCAGCTTCATCTTCAGCAACTTCCTTAGAAAGTTGAGGGAAGTTGGCATTCTCATTTGTCAGAGCATCATTTAACTCCTTGGCAGATTGGGTAGCTGCTTTGGAGCTTTCCTCAGCGGCCAAGCTAGAATCTACATAGTCATCACCACGCAGACTGCGTTGGATGCTGCTACACCCAGCTAGGGCTACAGTGGACAGTAAAAGAAGGGTTGCTAGTTTTTTCATTCTATTCCTCTCAAAAATTCATTTCTATCATTGTACCCTAAAAGGAAGGGGATTTCAAATATTAGTGACAAGACAATTTTAGAGAAAATCAACTAAAAAATTACTTGATTAGAGATTTTTCTTTGGATGACGGTCGATAATTTCCTGGTACTGTTCCAGTATCTGCTCCCCTTTGGAGTTAATTTGTAGCCACGAACGGTAAAGTGACTTGCTAATTCTTCTTCTGAAAAGTTGTTATGAAGGGTTTGCTCCAGATCTGCAGCCTTCATCTTAGATAGTCCTGTAATTCCCTTGCTTTTCAGGATATTCTTTTTCATGGTAGCGTATTAGATAATCAAGTGAATCAAAATCCGTTTCAATGCTATCATAACCTTTTTCTACCAGAGTTTTGAGATGCTTAGGAGCATCAATGCCATAAGTGTACTCGAAGTATTTAGGAAACCAGATCTTAAGAAAGCTCGTAAAGCATCCCAATTAGTAAACGTTCTTCGAAAGAATTACTATATTTTAAAAGAGCACATTTTCAAAGGATTTTTTCTTTTTCCTTCAATTCCTAATGAATCAATGAACTGAATGCTAGGTCTCGAAAAGAATTATGCTTCCTCTTTCTGTCTGAGTTCAAAGAGGTCTTCTACTTTCAGATTAAAAACTTGAGCAATTTTAAGAGCCATTTCCAGCGAAGGGTTGTAACGATTATTTTCCAAGTGCAGAATTGTCTCGCGTCGCATGCCGATGCGGTCGGCTAACTCCTGCTGGGTCATACCTGTGGACTCACGAACAGATTTGAGATTAGTAATAATCTTACTTTCTTTGGCCATGCTTATCCTCTCCGTTCCAAGATAAGATAGACAACCGCAAAGATGCAAATGAAGGTAGCTATGCTAATAAAGATCTGGCCCATGTAAAGAGTGAGAGGCCCCATATACCCAATGATAACTGCTAGGATCATCAGTGCCCCTAGTATAAAAACCAACATCAAGCTAGCTGCCTTTGCTAAATTAGCATAAAAGCGTTCGTCCGGAGTTTCCTTGACATTTTTTAAAGAGAAAAAACCAAATAGAATCACTTCAATAACGAGGCCAATTCCCAAAATCCATTCTTTAATACCAGAACTTTCGCTTGGGGTCGCAACCCAAATTCCTACTGTATAAAAAATGCTTGCTGCAAACACAAGTATCGTGTAAAGCTTAGCAGACAAGTCAAAAATAATTTTTCTCTTACCTTTCTGACTCTTATGTAGCCAGCTCGATATAGCTACAATTTGACCTGACACTGAAATACCAGTAATAACTAACTTGGGTTCCCAACTAAGATTAGAACCAAATACAACAATAAAATCAATAAAGAGAGCTACGGCAATCATTGCAATGAGGCCACGCATTTTTTGACTTTTTTTCATGATAGACTCCTTTTTTGTGTTATAAATATATAACACTTAAATTTTATGTTATAAATATATCACATTTAAATTTAGAAAGCAAGAATTTATGTGCCAAGGTGGCAATTATTTGAAAAAATTTTTTAATAAAAGCCCTTGATAGACAAACAACTAAAGAATTCTTTGAAGTAATGCATCGGATTTGGTTTGGATAGTTTCGTTAATAATATTTGATGATAAAGAATTTTTGAAAAATCTAGATACTGTATGAATCTCTACTTTTTTTCTTAGACTGTATAAAGTCTGTCAGAATAAGCTTTGTAGGTGTAGAAGTTAATTTTTACAGAGGTTAAGTAAGGATTTCAGTACACGTCAATAGATGTCAAAATACTGATTTTAAGCGATTTTTGATTTTTGGAAACTCATTATATAGCACTACAAATCAATAAAAACTCTACCTTTTTTAGATAAATATATCATCTGGATATTGAAGTTAAGCCCTGCTATCATTTCGATGGCAGGGCTTTTTAATATTTGGTACACTAACTTCTTATCTATATTTTGGTGGATTTTAAGTTGACATCTACAAAGTTTAATGTTAGAATACATTCAAAAATATATTTGAATGAGGTGTTTTATGATTCAAAATGTTGTTACTTCAATAATCCTGTATTCTGGGACAGCCGTAGACTTACTTATTATCCTAATGTTATTTTTTGCCAAAAGAAAAAGCAGAAAAGACATCATTAACATCTATTTAGGACAATTTCTAGGCTCTGTTAGTCTAATATTGCTAAGTTTGCTTTTTGCATTTGTCTTAAATTATATTCCTAGTAAAGAGATTTTAGGTTTACTCGGTTTGATTCCAATTTTCCTAGGCCTCAAAGTTTTGCTTTTAGGAGATTCTGATGGAGAAGCTATTGCAAAAGATGGTTTGCGAAAAGACAATAAAAACCTGATTTTTCTAGTCGCTATGATTACTTTTGCAAGTTGTGGCGCTGACAATATTGGTGTCTTTGTCCCATATTTTACCACCTTAAATTTAGCGAATTTGATAGTGACTTTACTTACTTTTCTAGTCATGATTTATCTCTTGGTTTTTTCTGCCCAAAAATTGGCACAAGTCCCTTCTGTTGGAGAAACTTTGGAAAAATATAGCAGATGGTTTATTGCCGTTGTCTATTTAGGATTGGGGATGTATATTCTGATTGAAAACAACAGCTTTGACATGCTAAGGACTGTGTTCGGCTAGGAGAAAAAATTATGAAAAAAGATAGTATTTGCCAAGTGAATATTATAAATCAACAAAATGTTACAACCGCGACGAACTACCTTGAAAAGGAAAAAGTCCAAAAATCACTTCGTATTTTATCAAAGTTTACCGATAATAAACAGATAAATATCATCTTTTATCTCCTTGCTGTTGAAGAACTCTGTGTCTGTGATATAGCCTGTTTACTAAATCTCAGTATGGCATCTGCCTCCCACCATCTTCGTAAACTAGCCAATCAAAACATCTTGGACACTAGAAGAGATGGGAAAATTATATATTATTTTATAAAAGATGAGGAAATCAGAGATTTTTTTAATCAACTAGGATAACAACTATTTTTACTACTTTTCCATGATTATAGGGGGATTGTATATGAAATTTTTTGAAGAAAATTATTCACATGAACTACCTACTCGTATCAAAAATTTAAGAAAAAAACACAATATTACACAAAGCGAACTAAGCAATGCAGGTCAAGTTAGTCAAGTTGAAAAGGAAAAGCAACAAGTTACCACTTCAATATTGCTTTATTTGAATACTCAAACCGACTTAGACTATAAAGAAATTATTTTTGGAGATATTGCCAAGCTTGTTGAAAATATGTTTTACCACTGCTTCGGCTCTATTTTATTTAGAGATTTGGAAACTGTAAATAAAAGAATGAATTCTTTGTCGGATGATGACTTAATTTCTATACAATCTAGCTGTCTTAGACTTTCCAAGACATTCGCAAATTTCAATATTCAAAGAAAAAAATTTTTGATTTCTGATGAAACTGAAAAAATTATCCATAATGGCAAAAAGGTCATTAAAAAATCAAAAAAGATAAATCAATTTCAACAACAATGGACACATACGCCGAGTTAGCACCGCAAAGAAAGTTAGAATCTGTTAATCTTTATATCGATAAGATTGCTGAACTAACGCAATAACTACTCTACTATTTACTCTACCTTTTATTATGTAGCATTCTAAAAACATTGATGTACCAACGTTTCTAACAGCTAAAATAGAAATTATTTAATCTTTTACAGACCTAAACTATTCCCCTATTTAGAATCTATTAATTCATATTTTATAAATTAATTAGTAGATATCTTTTTTAAAATCCTTGATATTTCGCTGTTTTTAGTCTAATTGAAATCTATACTTTCCAAACCAGATCTTAAGAAAGCTCGTAAAGCTAGCCAGTTCTCTAAAGGTTAAGAACTAGCTACAATACAGTATTTACAACACTTTATACTCAATGAAAATCAAAGAGCAAACTAGGAAGCTAGCCGCAGGTTGTTCAAAGAACTGCTTTGAGGTTGTAGATAAGACTGACGAAGTAAGTAACCATACCTACGGCAAGACGACGTTGACGTGGTTTGAAGAGATTTTCAAAGAGTATTATGGTTCACACCATGGGGTGTTTTTTTATGATTTTAAGCAAAATTCACACTTAATTGAAAGTTATTTAAATTAGATGAAAATTTATTTTTTGAAAAAGTGGGAAAACATTGATTCTAAGCGAATTTTGAATCATATTCGAATGGGAGTTTTTAAAATCATGTTTCAGTGGTAAAAGTACCAAACTGGATTCTCCATAGTAAAATGATATCTCCTGCTAGTGAATCATCTGCTAATAAGTTCATATTTCGCTTGGGAACGGGCTTGGGACTTAGGAGCCAAGTATCCAAATCTCGTTCAGGCGATATGAAGGGTTTGACTTGGTGTTCTTTATAAAATTTTTCTAAAATAGTATTCACGGATAGCCTCTTTCAAACATTTATTTCCTACTTCTAACAAATTTCTAAATGGTTTAAAAATTTTATAGTCTGTCAAGTTTTTTTCTTGACACCTGTTAGAAATCTGCTATAATAGAACATGTGCTAAATAGCTCAGCTATTTCACCGAAATAAAAAATAAGAAAAGAGACTTTAAAAATGGCAGTTAAAATCCGTTTGACTCGTATGGGTTCTAAGAAAAAACCTTTCTACCGTATCAACGTAGCAGATTCACGTTCACCACGTGACGGACGTTTCATCGAAACAGTTGGAACTTACAATCCACTTGTTGCTGAAAACCAAGTAACTTTGAAAGAAGACCGCGTTCTTGCATGGTTGGCTGATGGAGCTCAACCTTCAGATACAGTTCGCAACATCCTTTCAAAAGAAGGTGTATTGAAGAAATTCCACGATTCTAAATTCTCAAAATAAGTTTAAAGTAGGTTGACAGATGGATACGATTGAAAATCTCATTATTGCGATTGTGAAACCCTTGATTTCACAACCAGATGCCTTAACTATCAAGATTGAAGATACACCAGAGTTTTTGGAATATCATTTGGATCTTGATCAAAGTGATGTGGGTCGTGTAATCGGTCGTAAGGGTCGCACTATTTCTGCGATAAGAACGATTGTCTACTCTGTCCCAACTGAAGACAAAAAAGTAAGAATCGTTATTGACGAAAAATAAGAAGAGCGGGACGAATGTCTCGCTTTTTTGCGAGGAGAAGTGTAAAATAGCCTCATCAGGATTTGGAAGGATTTTTAGAGGGTAAATTCCCAAACTAACTTCCAGTTTTCCACAACCTAGCTTTTAGTATTAGAAAAACGCGTGAAATCAGTGGAAATCCGTCTGAGACTAACTTCCACTGATTTTCTTTTTCTTGATATATAAGGGTTCAAAAGCGAAAAGACTCAGAAAAAAGTGCACGACAAATAGCCCTAAAACAAAGTCGTTTTAGAGTAACTTCCAGTTTTGGGAGAGAGAGATGGAAGTTACTTTGAGAAGTTACGAGGATTTTTAGAGGGATAATATCTATAGTGTCTTTTTTCTCCAACTTGAGAAAATCTTTGGAACGTGATAAAATAAAGGATAAGGATTTTTAATAATTCATTATATAGAATGAGTGGATTTCTTTATGAAGAGATTTGAAGTATCTACGAAAATTGGTAGTCTCTCTGTTACTTATCGAAAGCAAAAGAAAGTGCTAGTTTGTTTAAATGGAGCAGGTTTGCTACCAAGTTATGAAAATTTTTCACTTATAATCGAAAAACTTCCTCCTACAATTGGTTATTTGACAATTGATTTTCCAAACACAGGTAGGAGTCCGATTCATGACCAAGCTGACAAAAATCTGGATAATCTTGTAGATGCAGTTTATGAAGTGCTTGAAGAATTGGAGATTTCTGAATATATACTTTGTGTACATAGTTTGAGTGGAATTTTAGCTTGCAAATTACTCAAGAAACCAATTAAGTGTCAGGCTTTAGTAGCAGTGGAACCGACAACTAAAAACGTCATGTTTGCTGATTTTTCAGAAAATCCTTATCCAGAAATGGAAGAACAGATGAGGCTGATTGACGAGTATGGACCTGAACTTTATTTGAAGAATTTAACTCAAGCAACATTTAGTCCTGAAACGAATAAAGAAATCTGGGAAATAATGCAAAAAAAAGGCTTAGAGTTGGAAAACCAAAATCCAGGATTTCAGATATCTGGAGAGATTACTGAGGAAGATTTTGAGGATGTATCAATACCAGATTGTATCCCTGTATTTGTTTTTTGTCAGCCTTATAGAGAAAGAGAGTACAGAGAATCAGAATATTGGACTTCCAATACTAAACTCATTTCAGGAGGGAATCACCATTATTTACAATGGTCAGAATCCGAAAAAATTGCAACTATTATTCGAGAATTGTCAGAATAATATGGATAGAAATAGACTACAGGAGACAAGATGAACTACTTTAATGTTGGGAAAATCGTCAATACTCAAGGGTTGCAGGGTGAGATGCGAGTCTTGTCTGTGACGGATTTTGCAGAAGAACGGTTTAAAAAAGGATCTGAGCTGGCCTTGTTTGATGAAAAAGATCAGTTTGTTCAAACAGTGACCATTGCTAGCCACCGTAAACAGAAGAACTTTGACATTATTAAATTCAAAGATATGTATCATATCAATGCTATCGAAAAGTACAAAGGATACAGTCTCAAGGTCGCTGAGGAAGATTTGAATGACCTAGACGATGGTGAATTTTATTATCACGAGATTATCGGTTTAGAAGTCTATGAGGGTGATAACTTGATTGGAACCATCAAGGAAATCCTGCAACCAGGTGCTAACGATGTCTGGGTGGTCAAGCGAAAAGGCAAACGTGACTTGCTCTTGCCTTATATTCCACCAGTGGTTCTCAATGTTGATATTCCGAATAACCGTGTCGATGTGGAAATTTTAGAAGGGTTAGATGATGAAGATTGATATTTTAACCCTCTTTCCAGAGATGTTTTCTCCACTGGAGCACTCAATCGTTGGAAAGGCTCGAGAAAAAGGGCTCTTGGATATCCAGTATCATAATTTTCGAGAAAATGCTGAAAAGGCCCGTCATGTAGATGATGAGCCCTACGGAGGCGGTCAGGGCATGTTGCTCCGAGCCCAACCCATTTTCGATGCCTTTGATGCTATTGAAAAGAAAAATCCGCGCGTTATTCTCCTCGATCCTGCTGGAAAGCAGTTTGATCAGGCTTATGCTGAAGATTTGGCTCAAGAGGAAGAGCTAATCTTTATCTGTGGGCACTATGAGGGTTATGATGAGCGCATTAAGACCTTGGTAACAGATGAGATTTCCCTAGGCGACTATGTCCTCACTGGTGGAGAATTGGCAGCTATGACCATGATTGATGCTACAGTTCGCCTGATTCCAGAAGTGATTGGCAAGGAGTCTAGCCACCAAGATGATAGTTTTTCTTCAGGTCTTTTAGAATATCCTCAGTACACACGTCCCTATGATTATCGAGGCATGGTCGTGCCAGATGTATTGATGAGTGGCCACCATGAAAAGATTCGTCAGTGGCGATTGTACGAGAGTTTAAAGAAAACCTACGAGCGCAGACCAGATTTACTTGAACATTATCAACTGACAGTAGAAGAAGAAAAAATGCTGGCAGAAATCAAAGAAAACAAAGAATAAAGGAGAAACCTATGCAAGTAATCAAACGTAATGGCGAAATTGCTGAATTTAATCCAGATAAGATTTACCAAGCCATCTTGAAGGCAGCCCAAACTGTTTATGTTTTGACAGATGATTTGCGTCAAAATCTTGCTCAGGTCACTAAGAAGGTAGTTTTGGATTTACAAGAAGCCAAGGTGGAACGTGCGACTATCAGTATGATTCAATCTATGGTTGAACATCGTTTATTGGGCGCAGGTTACATTACCATTGCAGAACACTACATTTCCTATCGTTTACAACGTGACTTGGAAAGAAGTGGTTATGGAGATCATATCGCAGTTCATTTACATTTTGAACAAATTCGCTAAGAAAAAAGAGTGGGATGAAGCAACTACATCTCACTCTTTCTTAAATCTATTTTTTTGGGCTGTTTGGACAGTTGAGGGGACAAATCGCAGGCGTTGAATATCGCTTATACGGATAATCCGGCTCACATTTTTGGCAAAATTTTTCACGATAATTTGCTGTCCTTGCTGATCGTATTTGATGATGTCACCTGTAAAGCTTGTCTCAGACAAGATAAGGTGAACAGCAGTTTGTTTCTGGATAGCCTCTTCAATAGTGGCTGTAAGGGAGTTGCTTTCAGTCTGGTCAGGTTGGTCATGTCCATTTAAAAAGTCATGTATTTTACCTAGAACTTGCTGGAATTTATGTCTCATATTGGCCTCCCTTCTTTTATATCAATATTATATAAAATTTTCCTAAAATCTACAAGATTTTACGAATAATCAGATGAAAGTTAAAAAAAGGAGAAGAAAATGGCAGAATTTACATTTGAAATCGAAGAGCACTTGTTGACTCTTTCTGAAAACGAAAAGGGTTGGACCAAGGAAATCAACCGTGTGAGCTTTAATGGTGCCCCTGCAAAGTTTGATATTCGTGCTTGGAGTCCAGACCATACGAAGATGGGCAAAGGAATTACTTTTTCCAATGAAGAATTTCAAACAATGGTGGATGCTTTTAAAGGAAACTAAGTTTTCAAAATAAAAGAAAAGGATACTGAGTTATGACAACTCGATATCCTTTTTTAGTTAGCAAAGTAAGCCTGATTTTTAAGGCGTTGAAGTAGAGGACGACTAATCAAACTAATAGCTAGAAGTTTACCAAGGTCTGGAATGATAAAGGGAATGACCCCCACAACAAGAGCTTTTTCAAATGCCATTCCAGCTAGAAAATGCAAGCTGAGAATCCCTCCGACAAAGACAAGGGCATCACCCAAGAGATTTGCAAGAAAAATATTGACAATTCCGCTCTTGCTGTTGGTTAGAGAGGAAGTAAGTCCAGAGTAAACGAGATAAAACCAAAGATAGCCTGCAGTAGGGCCAACTAAAGCCTGAAAACCAGCTCCACCTCCTGCAAACACAGGAAGACCGATAGCACCTAGAAGAAGATAGAGTCCAACAGAAAGTACAGCCTCTCTCGGTCTAAAGACAGTAGCAATCAAGCCGATTGCAAAGTTTTGCAGAGTGAAGGGAACAGGTCCAACTGGAAGACTGATTTGTGCCAAAACAGCAATGAGAGCAGCCCCAATAGCAGGGATAGCATAAATGTGAGCTTTTTTCAAAATAGTTAACCTCTTTTCTGATGTATAGTAACTATTATACTCATAGAGGAATCATTGTCAACCAATTTTTTAAAACAAGGTAACAAAAACTGTAACGGCCGATTTTGCTTATTGGTTAAGTTGGATAATTTTTTTGTTGATTCGAAAATTGTCTGTATAGATAATCCTATTTTATTAATAAAAAATATACTAGTAAATATTTGACAAATTAAAAAATAAGTGTTATATTAAAAATGTAAACGGATGCATTTAGATGTGTTCAATTTTAAAAGGAGGGGTAGTTACGAGATATTTTAACGACTCTAGATACCATAACGGTGATTAAAAACCTAAATATAATCAATTCATATTAAAGTAATATGGAGGGACTAAAAAGAGACTATTATTTAATCTTCATCAAATATTTAAATTCAAGGAGAAGTAAAATGAAAAAAAGAATTAATAAGAAAGCATCTGTTTTTCTAGCTGCAAGTGTTTTCAGTTTTAGCTTTGCTACTGCAGCTAGTGTTGTTAGTGCAACTACAGCACACCCTGCTCCATATCCGATTATTGATGTATGGGAATATGGTGTAAATGATAACTATGGTTATTCGAATTACTTTGTTAAGTCTCCAGATAATATTGGTTCAAAATCTTCAGTAACGAATTTTTGGGGAACAGTTAAAGCTCAGGATAAAAAAGATTATGGATGGGCATATTCAAGTGCAACAAAATCTTGGAACGATGTTCGCTTAAATGCATATTGGGATTATTATAGATTTTAAAAATAATTTATGAAAACAGGAGACCCAATTATAAAATAGGGTCTTTTGTAATATGGTAATTGCTTATGAAATTAAAATTATGTATCATTGGATTCTTCTTTTGTTTGATTGCTACAATTGGTCTGGTCACTATTAGTGATACCGAAATCCCCATACCTTTACCAATTGATGGTGCTTTCTCTATTCAAGGGAAAAGTAATCTTTCTAATAACGAAATATATGAAATGGTTCGTGACTTATCAAAAACGGAAAAGGTTACCATTTACAAGCCAATCGTTCAGAGTTCGGGTCAGTTGAAGTATGTAAATTTTGATGATGTAAATAATGAACAATTAAAGTCAGCACCAATAATAGGGATGTATTATACCCTTGGGAAAATGGATGTAGATAGTTTGAAACCACTTACGATGACGGGGCTGCAAACAGTCTATATGGCTTATCCTTGGTATATAGGAGGAATATTACAATTCACTGGAACTTTAAGAATACTGTTAATGGGTTCCATTTACTTAACTTTATTAGTTGTTTTATTTGTTGTTAGGACGAGGCAGATCAAAGAAGGAGTGATACGACGTTCTTTGGGCTTGCCTGTATACGATCTTAGAAGAGAGTATGTGATTTCTCTTATTTTTGAACTGATTATGATGGCTTTATTGATGATTTCTTACAGTTCTTTTTTGGGAAATGGTTTCTTCACTTATAGTTCTAAGTTATTTTTCTCTCTGCTTTTAACGAATTTTATACTATTTCAAATCATTGATCTCATCACCTTTGTTTTATTTTGGTCGACGATTCAGATTGAAAAGCCCATTGAAATTATCAAAAACAAGGCAAAAAACAAGCTTATTTTTGTCGTATGGCTTGCTATTATTTCGATTATTATCCTTGTCTCAGGAGTTTTTTTACAAGAAACAAAGAGTAGTCAATCTAGTATGAACATACAAATACAGAATTTAGTACCGTGGGACACAGTAAAAGACTGGAGAAGGATTGAGTTCCTTGGAATTGAAAGTAACTCTGCTAAAAATGGAGAAGTTAGTGATTCAGATGGTCAGTATCTACAGATAGTTGCTGCCTTAAAAAACTTAGATTTCTTATATATTGAACGATCTTCGGCATATGTTCCAGATTTTATGAAAACATCTCATGTTTTAGAAGACTTTTCTAAACAATTAGAAAATGACGGAATAACGAATCCAGAAATAAATAAAGAGTTGATTTATATTAATCAAACAGGTGCTAACCTACAAAACAAAGTGAATGGAACAAACTATCATCTTTTAGATAATAAGATAGCAACCATTTATATTCCTGAGAAGTGGAAAGAAAACCAGAAATCTATTGAGAATACAGTTGTAGCAGAACAATTTATTGGAACAAACTATACAAAAGAACAGCTTGCAGTACAAATAATTCCTGATGGTAATAAAATTTTTTATTTCAATGAGGATGCTGATATCGATCATAAAAATAAAGATATTTTACCAATGGCAAGTCTAGCAGATAGCAAAGATAATATAGTTGTTGTGTTAGATACGGACAAAATGATGGAAAATAATAAGTTTTCTTTGGCTAGTAACATACTATATAAATCTCTTTTTAGTCCTGAAGCGGTAAAAAAAATAAATGAGATGACTGTCCCGTTGAATTTCTCAATGAATCCAGTAGATGTTTACCAAATTGTGAAATTAAAGATTCAATCCTTAGAGCACCAAATTTTACTTTCACAAATCTTGCAGAAGATAATTTACAGTATTATCTTTATACTCATTTATCAATATGTCCAACTTTTTATTACTCTAAAACAGAATGAATATGTGAAAAAAATCATTTTGGGTCTGTCAAAAACATATATAGCAATTTCAAGTCTCAAATATTTTATGATGACTATTACAATGGTTATTCTATTTACATTTCTGATGACAGGACAAATAGAGTTGCTATATATTGGAGCGGCTTCTCTGCTAGTTTTGATGTTGTCGATCATAATGAGTTTTAGAAAATTATCTGAAAGCTACACTAAAATTTTAAAAGGAGATGAATCATGACAATTGACCTTTTGAACGTTTCAAAAAGTTTCGGCTCAAAGAAGATCTTTACAGACTTAAATTTAATATTTGAATCTGGAAAAAGCTATGCATTGATTGGAGGTTCTGGCTCCGGTAAAAGTACCCTTCTTAATATTATAGGAAGATTAGAAAAAATTGACAGTGGGAATGTTTTAGTTGATAAACAAGATATTTGGAAGATAAAAGAAAGAACTTTTTTTAAAAATACTGTTGGATATGTATTTCAGAATTATTCTTTAATAGATAACAAAACAGTATATGATAATCTGAGCCTTATCACTAAAGACAAAAAAACAATAACTGACGTACTTGAAAAAGTAGGACTGTCAAGTGACTATTTACATCAAAAAATATATGAATTGTCTGGAGGGCAGGCTCAACGTGTAGCTATTGCCAGAATGTTAACGAAGCCACGTAAAATTATCTTAGCAGATGAACCTACAGGAGCTTTAGATGGTGAGATTGGAAAAGAAATCATTCGCTTATTATTGAATGAAATAGCTGAAGATAAATATGTCATTATAGCGACGCATGATCCAGCTGTCTATAACGAAGTTGATGTGATAATTGACATGAAAGATATAGGGTATAAGGTATGAAAAAGAAAATTTATATTGCTTTGATCTTTGTAACTGGGGCACTTGCCATTTTCTTTTTTGGAAAACAAATGATTACAAAAGAAAATATCAATAAGCCAACGGTAGAGTTAACAATCTATACGCTTTCTTCTAGTGACACAGAAAAATGGAATAAAGTGAGACAAGTAGAAACGGAAGAAGCTATATACTTCATAACTGTGAAAGAAGTATCATCTTCAGAAGAAGTATTTTCAAACATCATTGCAAATGGAGCTGCTACGGGGTTCGGAGTTCGTGAAGAAGAAGTGAAGAAATTCAATAATGGTTTAGGAGACACCATAGAGGACTCTAAGCATAATAAACTAATTGAAATAGAATTTTTTACTTTTTCTGATGATGGCGCGGGATTTGTGGTAGCAAACTTTGACTACGGTAAAGAAGAGTTGAATTCTCAGAAAAAAGATATAAAAGAATTATATAAAAAAATATATGAATCTTTTAAAGAAAAGAATAAATGATTGTATTATAATCCTTGTATTTTGCTATGGTTTGTTAATTGATTTTTGCATATCTTATTTCAACATACTATAAAATAAGACATAAGAAAACGAGTATCTCCAACTACGGAAATACTCGCTTTTTGATATTTAGAAGTGTTTGTTGCTCTGCTTCTTTTATTTCGATTAACGCATGGTTACAAATTCTTCAGATGCAGTTGGGTGAATTGCCACAGTTGCATCAAAGTCAGCCTTGGTTGCTCCCATTTTGATAGCAACGGCAAATCCCTGAATCATTTCATCAACACCGTATCCAATTCCATGAAGTCCGACAACTTTTTCTTCTGAACTAGCTGTGATCAATTTGAAACGTGTTTCTTGACGGTTGCCAGTGCAAGCAGAGTACATAGAAGTAAAGCTTGATTTGTAAACCTTGATTTGGTCTTGGCCGTATTCTTTGATAGCTTTCTCTTCTGTCAAGCCAACAGTTCCGATAGCAGGGTGTGAAAAGACAACAGTTGGAATAGTTGAGTAGTCCATTTTTGCAGTTGTTTTTCCGTTAAAGAGACGTTCAGATAAAGTACGACCAGCCTTGATAGCAACTGGAGTCAGTTCTTTTTCACCTGTTACATCACCTAGAGCGTAGATTCCTTCAACAACAGTATTTTGGTATTCATCAACTTGGATAAAGCCACGTTCGTTCAGCGTGACTCCAGCTTTTTCAAGTTGCAAGCCCTTAACGTTTGGACGGCGACCAGTAGCCCAGATAACTTGGCTAGCTGTGTGACTAGTACCATCTTCGAAATGAATGGTAATGCCGTCAGTAGTTTTTTCTAACTTGACAGGGACTTTGTGAGTGTGAAGTGGTAAGTTTGTTCTTTCCATTTCCTTGACCAAACCTTCAACGATGTAAGAATCAAAACTACGTAAAGGACGATCGCGGCGAACAAAGAGGTTTGTCTTGACACCAAAAGTGTGGAGTACGCCAGCCAATTCAACGGCGATATAACCAGCGCCTAGAATAGCGACTGACTCTGGAAGTTCTTCCCAGGCAAATACATCATCAGAAGAGCCACCTAGCTCAGCACCAGGAATATTTGGAATACTTGGATGGGCACCAGTAGCAATCACGATATGTTTAGCACGAATCAGTTCACCATTTACGCTGACAGTATGAGAATCTACAAATTCAGCATGGCCTTCAATTAAGTCTACACCGTTGCGTTTAAAACTGCCATCATAAGAAGAACGAGCGCGATCGATGTAGGCTTCACGATTGCGACGTAGGGTTGCAAAGTCAAAGTTAAGATCAGTAGTCTTAAAGCCGTAGTCTTCTCCAAATTGATGGAAAGTCTCAGCGATTTGCGCCCCGTACCACATGATTTTTTTAGGAACACAGCCGACATTGACACAGGTTCCACCTAGTTTCTTTTCTTCAATAACGGCCGCTTTGGCTCCGTGTTCACCAGCACGGTTCATGGTAGCAATTCCTCCACTACCTCCACCGATAGCAATGATATCGTATTCTCTCATTGAAAACTCCTTTGTACTCTTTTAAATAGTAGAGTGTCATTTTTTGATAGTCATATTCTATCTTTTTTTTGATTTGATTGCAAAAATCTGCTACGTTCAAAAAATTGCAAAAAAGCTTGCCAAATAAGTCAAGATAGTGTATCATATAACTAGTACAATAGAAAAGGAGGATTTCCGAACGATTGTTTAATCCTGAACTGTCATTATTTCCATCTGAACTGCATTGTTTGCTGGAGGGAAATTTGGTATAATAGCAAAGTATTGTAAAAAAGAAAAGGAGTTTCATTATGAAGAAAAAGAATGGTAAAGCTAAAAAGTGGCAACTGTATGCAGCCATCGGTGCTGCGAGTGTAGTTGTATTGGGTGCCGGGGGGATTTTACTCTTTAGACAACCCTCGCAAACCGCTGTAAAAGATGAACCTACTCATCTTGTTGTTGCCAAGGAAGGAAGCGTGGCATCCTCTGTTTTATTATCAGGAACAGTAACGGCAAAAAATGAACAATACGTTTATTTTGATGCTAGCAAGGGAGATTTAGACGAAATCCTTGTTTCTGTGGGGGATAAGGTCAGCGAAGGGCAGGCTTTAGTCAAGTACAGTAGTTCAGAAGCCCAGGCGGCCTATGATTCAGCGAGTCGAGCAGTTGCGAAGGCAGACCGTCATATCAACGAACTCAACCAAGCACGAAATGAAGCTGCTTCAGCTCCCCAGTTACCTGCACCAGCAGGAGGAGAAGATGTAACGGTGCAAAGTCCAACTCCAGTTGCTGGAAATTCTGTTGCTTCTATTGACGCTCAATTGGGTGATGCCCGTGATGCGCGTGCAGATGCTGCAGCGCAATTAAGCAAGGCTCAAAGTCAATTGGATGCAACAACTGTTCTCAGTACCCTAGAGGGAACTGTAGTCGAAGTCAATAGCAATGTTTCTAAATCTCCAACAGGGGCGAGTCAAGTTATGGTTCATATTGTTAGCAATGAAAATTTACAAGTCAAGGGAGAATTGTCTGAGTACAATCTAGCCAACCTTTCTGTAGGTCAAGAAGTAAGCTTTACTTCTAAAGTATATCCTGATAAAAAATGGACTGGGAAATTAAGCTATATTTCTGACTATCCTAAAAACAATGGTGAAGCAGCTAGTCCAGCAGCTGGGGCTAATACAGGTTCTAAATACCCTTATACTATTGATGTGACAGGCGAAGTTGGTGATTTGAAACAAGGTTTTTCTGTCAACATTGAGGTTAAAAGCAAAACCAAGGCTATTCTTGTTCCTGTCAGCAGTCTAGTAATGGATGATAGTAAAAATTATGTCTGGATTGTGGATGAACAACAAAAGGCTAAAAAAGTTGAGGTTTCATTGGGAAATGCTGACGCAGAAAATCAAGAAATCACTTCTGGTTTGACAAATGGCGCTAAGGTCATCAGTAATCCAACATCTTCCTTGGAAGAAGGAAAAGAGGTGAAGGCTGATGAAGCAACTAATTAGTCTAAAAAATATCTGCAGAAGCTATCGCAATGGTGACCAAGAACTGCAGGTTCTCAAAAACATCAATCTAGAAGTGAATGAGGGTGAATTTGTTGCCATCATGGGACCATCTGGTTCTGGGAAGTCCACTCTGATGAATACGATTGGCATGTTGGATACACCAACCAGTGGAGAGTATTATCTTGAAGGCCAAGAAGTGGCTGGACTGGGTGAAAAACAATTAGCCAAGGTTCGTAACCAACGAATCGGTTTTGTCTTTCAGCAGTTCTTTCTTCTATCGAAGCTCAATGCTCTGCAAAATGTAGAATTGCCCTTGATTTACGCAGGAGTTTCGTCTTCAAAACGGCGCAAGTTGGCTGAGGAGTATTTAGACAAGGTTGAATTGACAGAACGTAGTCACCATTTGCCTTCGGAATTATCTGGTGGTCAAAAGCAACGTGTGGCTATTGCTCGTGCCTTGGTAAACAATCCTTCTATTATCCTAGCGGACGAACCGACAGGAGCCTTGGATACCAAAACAGGGAATCAAATTATGCAACTATTGGTTGACTTGAACAAAGAAGGAAAAACCATTATCATGGTAACGCATGAGCCTGAGATTGCTGCCTATGCTAAACGTCAGATTATCATTCGAGATGGAGTCATTTCATCTGACAGTGCTCAGTTAGGAAAGGAGGAAAACTAAGATGCAGAATCTGAAATTTGCCTTTTCATCTATCATGGCTCACAAGATGCGTTCTTTGCTTACCATGATTGGGATTATTATCGGTGTTTCATCAGTTGTTGTGATTATGGCTTTGGGAGATTCCCTATCTCGTCAAGTTAATAAAGATATGACCAAATCTCAGAAAAATATTAGCGTTTTCTTCTCTCCTAAAAAAAGTAAAGATGGGTCTTTTACTCAGAAACAATCAGCTTTTACGGTTTCTGGAAAGGAAGAGGAAATTCCTGTTGAACCGCCAAAACCGCAAGAATCCTGGGTCCAAGAGGCAGCCAAACTCAAGGGAGTGGATAGTTACTATGTAACCAATTCAACGAATGCCATCTTGACCTATCAAGATAAAAAGGTTGAGAATGCTAATTTGACAGGTGGAAACAGAACTTACATGGACGCTGTTAAGAATGAAATTATTGCAGGTCGTAGTCTGAGAGAGCAAGATTTCAAAGAGTTTGCAAGTGTCATTTTGCTAGATGAGGAATTGTCCATTAGTTTATTTGAATCTCCTCAAGAGGCTATTAACAAGGTTGTAGAAGTCAATGGATTTAGTTACCGGGTCATTGGGGTTTATACTAGTCCGGAGGCTAAAAAGTCAAAAATATATGGGTTTGGTGGCTTGCCTATTACTACCAATATCTCCCTTGCTGCGAATTTTAATGTAGATGAAATAGCTAGTATTGTTTTTCGAGTGAATGATACCAGTTTAACCCCAACTCTGGGTCCAGAACTGGCACGAAAAATGACAGAGCTTGCAGGCTTACAACAGGGAGAATACCAGGTGGCAGATGAGTCCGTTGTATTTGCAGAAATTCAACAATCGTTTAGTTTTATGACGACGATTATTAGTTCCATCGCAGGGATTTCTCTCTTTGTTGGAGGAACTGGTGTCATGAACATCATGCTGGTTTCGGTGACAGAGCGCACTCGTGAGATTGGTCTTCGTAAGGCTTTGGGCGCAACACGTGCCAATATTTTAATTCAGTTTTTGATTGAATCCATGATTTTGACCTTGTTAGGTGGCTTAATTGGCTTGACAATTGCAAGTGGTTTAACTGCCTTAGCAGGTTTGTTACTGCAAGGTTTAATAGAAGGTATAGAAGTTGGAGTATCAATCCCAGTTGCCCTATTTAGTCTTGCAGTTTCGGCTAGTGTGGGTATGATTTTTGGGGTCTTGCCAGCCAACAAGGCATCGAAACTTGATCCAATTGAAGCCCTTCGTTATGAATAAGATCAACAAGATGGACACTCGTCTATCTTGTTTTTGTATGGATTTCCCTATCGAAAATCCTTAAAAATGTGATATAATGAAGTGTTAGAAAAACAGGTTTCATTTGCCTGGAAAGGAAAAATTATGTCTGAAAAGAATTTTTATATTACAACGCCGATTTACTATCCATCTGGAAAACTGCATATCGGTTCTGCCTACACAACCATTGCTTGTGATGTCCTAGCACGTTACAAACGCCTGATGGGCTACGATGTCTTTTATTTGACAGGTCTTGATGAACATGGTCAGAAGATCCAGCAGAAAGCTGAAGAAGCTGGCATTACACCACAAGCCTATGTTGATGGGATGGCAGTTGGAGTCAAAGAACTCTGGAAATTACTAGATATCTCATACGATAAATTTATCCGTACAACTGATGACTACCATGAAAAAGTTGTCGTACAGGTCTTTGAACGCTTACTTGCTCAAGATGATATCTACTTGGGTGAATACTCTGGTTGGTATTCAGTATCAGACGAAGAATTCTTTACAGAAAGCCAACTGGCAGAAGTTTTCCGTGATGAAGCTGGAAATGTGACTGGTGGTATTGCTCCATCAGGTCACGAGGTTGAATGGGTATCCGAAGAATCATACTTCCTTCGCCTTAGCAAATACCAAGATCGTTTGGTCGAATTTTTCAAAGCTCATCCTGAATTTATCACTCCAGATGGTCGCCTTAATGAAATGCTACGCAACTTCATCGAGCCAGGTTTGGAAGATTTGGCGGTATCTCGTACAACCTTTACATGGGGAGTGCCTGTCCCATCAAATCCAAAACACGTTGTCTACGTTTGGATTGATGCCCTTCTTAACTATGCGACAGCTCTTGGCTACGGTCAAGACGAACATGGTAACTTTGACAAGTTCTGGAATGGAACAGTCTTCCACATGGTAGGAAAAGACATCCTTCGTTTCCACTCCATCTACTGGCCAGTCCTTCTTATGATGTTGGATGTTAAATTACCTGATCGTTTGATTGCCCATGGTTGGTTTGTCATGAAAGATGGTAAAATGTCTAAATCTAAAGGGAATGTCGTTTACCCTGAAATGTTGGTAGAGCGTTATGGACTAGATCCACTTCGTTACTACCTCATGCGTAGCCTTCCAGTTGGTTCAGATGGAACCTTCACTCCAGAAGACTATGTCGGCCGTATCAACTATGAATTGGCTAATGACCTTGGCAACCTCCTCAACCGTACGGTTTCTATGATTAACAAGTACTTTGATGGACAAATCCCTGCCTATGTAGAGGGCGTAACAGAGTTTGATAATGCTCTTGCTCAAGTAGCAGAGCAATCAATCGCTGACTACCATACACACATGGAAGCAGTTGACTACCCACGTGCGCTTGAAGCAGTCTGGACTCTTATCTCTCGTACTAATAAATACATCGACGAGACAGCTCCATGGGTCTTGGCTAAGGATGAAGCTCTTCGTGACCAATTAGCAAGTGTTATGAGCCACTTGGCAGCCAGCCTTCGTGTCGTCGCTCACTTGATTGAACCATTTATGATGGAAACTAGTCGTGCGGTTATGACTCAACTTGGCTTAGCAGAAGTTTCTAGTCTTGAAAACTTGAGTTTGGCTGCTTTCCCTGAGGGTGTAACAGTAGTTGCCAAAGGAACACCAATCTTCCCACGCCTGGATATGGAAGAAGAAATCGCCTATATCAAGGAACAAATGGAAGGCAACAAGCCAGCTGTCGAAAAAGAATGGAATCCAGACGAAGTCGAACTCAAACTAAGCAAGGATGAAATCAAGTTTGAAGACTTTGACAAGGTTGAAATCCGTGTCGCAGAAGTCAAAGAAGTTTCTAAAGTTGAAGGCTCTGATAAGTTGCTTCAATTCCGCTTGGATGCAGGTGATGGCGAAGACCGTCAAATTCTCTCAGGAATTGCAAAATACTATCCAAATGAACAAGAATTGGTCGGCAAGAAAGTTCAAATCGTTGCCAATCTCAAACCACGTAAAATGATGAAAAAATATGTCAGCCAAGGGATGATTCTCTCAGCTGAACATGATGGAAAATTAACCCTTCTCACAGTTGATTCAGCTGTACCAAATGGAAGTGTGATTGGGTAAAAGTATACAGGACTAGTTCATGCTAGTTCTGTTTTTTATTATGGCTTCAAGCCAGTTTTTCTCGTAGAGAAAAACAAGAAAACCACCAGCTATGCTGGTGGCTGACAAGGCCTCTAGCTTCCATTTATTTT